>JAFXLS010000015.1 GCA_017530965.1 Fibrobacter sp. | reverse complement strand
GAAAGCTCATCGAACTGGAACTTCAAAAAGTCCTTCTGGGCAGCCAAGTTTTTAGCTCGATCTTCAGTTTCCTTGATTCTATCCTGAATCTCGTTCCAGGCGGCCCATTCTTTTGCATATTGGGCGGTAAGTTCGCCGTTGCCGGCGAAGTCGTCCAGCATCTTGGTATGTGTGCGTGTGTCGCGCAGCAAAAGCTGTTCACTTTGACCGTGCATTTGGATCAGTTCTTCGCCCAGGCGCTGCAAGTCGGGGAGTGTTACGATTGCTCCGTTGACTCTGGCCCTGCTTTTACCGTTTTCGGCAATTTCGCGACGCAAAATCAGTTCATCGTCGCTGTCGATTTCCAATTCTTCGAGAACTTTCTTGACTTGCGGCTCGTTTGCAATATCGAATGTGGCTTCGACGACGGCCTTTTCTTCGCCGGTACGCACCATGGTGGATTGCGCCTTGTCGCCGCATACAATGCGGAGCGCCTTTAAAAGCACCGATTTTCCGGCACCGGTCTCGCCGGTAATCGCAGTAAAACCATCGCGGAACGGAACTTCCGCATTCGCAATCAAAGTAAATCCACTAATCGACAGATGCTTTAACATACGACAAATAAATTAGCAATTTAGCCTGACACTAAGTGTCATTTTTCGAATTCGACAACGCTTCGATAGATGGGGCGACCTTCCTTGCGGTACTTCTTTTCGAAGCCCGTCATGATTCCTTCAGTAGGTTCTGCGGTGTTGCGTTCCAGAATCTTGCAACCCTTGAAGTTGTCGAAAACTTCGAGTGCGACTTCGTTGTATTCCTGGTGGTCGGTACCCCAGTAGAAAATACGCTTGCCAGGCTTTAACACGCGGGCTACTTCTACCAAGAAGTCCGGGCGCAAAAGGCGGTTCTTGTGGTGGCGTTCCTTCGGCCACGGGTCCGGGAAATACATGTGGAAGGCATCCACCGTGTTGTCCTTCACGCAGTCGCGCAAGAAGAAGAATACGTCGCCGCGAAGCATGGTGGCGTTGGCCAGGGCCCCGGCCTTGTCCATCTTGCGCTGGGCGAACTTGGCCCAGGTGTAGTCCCATTCGCTACCCATGATGACGGTATCCGGGTGCTTTGGGGCATATTCCGAAAGGAATCCGCCCTTGCCGCTTCCGATTTCTACTTCCACGCGGTCGCCCATGTTCGGGAACATGTCTTTCCAGTTAAAGTCCAACTTGTGGGGGAGTCCGTCGGGCGTTGCAATCGGCTTGCGGTCGCCGTGGGTGCGGAACACGTAATGCCACAGTCCCTTCGATTCCGGGTCTTCTTTCAGGTCGCGGTAGAATTCGGGGATTACGACTTCTTTAGGTTCTTTTTCTTCGTTCAATTCTTCGTTTGCCATAAAATTTCTTTCGTCTAAATAAACGCGACAATCCTGTCCAAAAATTTTTCCGGAATTTCCTTCGCAATCATTTCGCGAATGTACTTTTCTGAATACTTCATCGAAAAATGCGCTAGGATAATCTTTTCACATTTCACCTGGTCGCCCATGCGGTTCAGCGCATCTGCAATCTGGCTAATATGGGTGTGCCCCTTTTTGTGGCTCATTTCATAGTCTTCGGGGGCGAGGAACGTACATTCCGTAATCAACACCTTCGACTGGAATACGCGCTGGTTTTCCAATAGGCTTTCACCCATGCAGTCGCCCATAAAGCTCACCAGCGGATCGTACACTTCGCGGGTAATCTCCGTACCGCTTTCCCGTAGCTTGATGATTTCGTCGGGAGTCTTTCCCAAGTATTCTTCTTTGAGCTTTTTCTTGTAATGGTAAATTGTGCCGCCCATGGCATGAATGGAATGCTTTACTTCGAAAGCTTCAAGAGCCAAGTCCTTGCGGTGCTCCAAAAACTGGAGTTCTCCAGCGCTTACGCCTACAATTTCGGGGTAGCGGAATTTGTTCTCGGGCACGCCTTCGAACATTGCCTCGGCACGAATCCAGTCGCGGGCTCCGTCGCAAATGCGCTCAGGCATGTAGTAAACGCTTTCACGTTCGACGCCCATCATCTTGCGCAGGCTATGGTGACGCATCAGGCATCGGGCGTGGTCTCCGTGGGCATGGGTCAAGAATACGTGATTCAACGAAGTCGCCGAAAGGGGGCATTCGCCCATGTCGATGCAAAAATCCAGCTCGGGAAGCTGAATATAGGTTGCAAGTCCCGAAATCGAAAAGCCGACAACGGAAGTACACGAGGTGTTCACGTGTACCTGCTTTAAGGCGTTATGAATGTATTTACTCTCTGCCATGACTGTAAAACTTTACCGCCAAATATAAAAAAAACGCGCCTTTCGGCGCGATTCCTTTTCAATTCTGAATTCCGAAATCCGGATTTTGAATTTACTTCGTCTTGGCGTTTTCTGCAACCAGACGATCAAAGTCGGCACAGCTCAAGGCTTCGATATGGTTACCCATGGCTACGCTACGGGTACGGGCGTTACCCTTCTTTTCGGGTATACGGAAGCAGAATGTGTAGGTATTGCCTTTGTCGGTGGGAATGCCCATCTTGAAAATACGAATACGTTCGACACCCTTGTTGTAAATTTCGTGGTAGTCGTAGGTGTTCTTGATCTTTTCGAGGCGCTTCTGCTGGGAGAATTCAAGTTCGTCGGCAATGGGACCGTCCAGATAGAGAGGCAAAGAATTCTGGAAACGCAGTTCAATCTTGCCATTACTTTTAACAATCGAGGTCTCTTGCGGCTTAATCAAGTAACGCTGCTGGGGAATGTTTTTATAGGCCAGGGTGCGTACTGTTCTGACTCCGCACATTTCGCGCATATCAGGCTGTTCTACGAAGTCGATGTCGCGGCAAATCGGGGGAAGGTTCGTCGGGACTTCCAGATTTTCACCAGAGTTTGAACCGGCACAGGCGGAAAGGAGAGCAGCTACAGCGAGACCAGAAAATAGCAGGATTGTAGATTTCATGCCATAAATATAATTTTATTATTCCGAATTGCATTTATTTTCTTAAGAAAGTGTGATTTTTTTTAACCTTGATTTGTAAACTTTAATTTTCTTTAGTTCGTTTTTTTGCAGAAAAGTCCGAGTCCGGATAGATAAAATCATCTTTACTCCCTTGTGCTTAAAAAAAAATGTATCTTTGCCGCGGATTAAGAATTGGGTAAAACATGAATATTTATAGCTGGAACGTAAACGGGTTGCGCTCTGCCCTTAAGAAGGGCTTTACGGACTGGTTTGCTGCAACAAAGCCTGACATCTTGTGCTTGCAAGAAGTTCGTGCCGAAGTAGACCAGATTCCCGATGAAGTTGCAAATCCCGACGGCTACTTTGCCTACTGGAATCCTTGCCGCCGCAAGAAAGGTTACAGTGGCGTAGGCATTTATACCCAAATTGAACCTGATCGCGTGAACTATGGCTTTGATATCGAGGAATTCGATGAAGAAGGCCGTGTTCTCCAGTTGGTTTTCCCGGACTGGGTTCTCAATAGTATTTATTTCCCCAATGGTGGCCAGGGCGATGATCGCCTGGACTATAAGTTGCGTTTTTACGATGCCTTCCTCGAAAACAGCAAACGCTGGATTGCTGATGGCAAGCACGTATTGACTGTAGGTGACTACAATACCTGCCACAAAGAAATCGATATTGCTCGCCCCAAAGAAAATGCCGATGTAAGCGGCTTTTTGCCCATTGAACGTGCTTGGATGGACAAGTATGTGGAGAATGGCTTTGTGGATTCCTTCCGCAAATTGCACCCCGATGAACGGGATCGCTATTCCTGGTGGTCAAATCGTTTTGGCGCCCGCAAGCGTAACGTGGGCTGGCGTATTGACTATGCCTTTGTGGACGAAGGTCTTGTGCCCAATATCGTGAATGCCGAAATTCATGCCGATGTCATGGGCTCTGATCATTGCCCCATTAGCATCGAACTGGAACCCCCGTTCGCACCCCTCCCCATTAGCCACGAAGTTTAGTGAGCTTTGACAACAGACCAGGCGTCGTCAAAGAACTTGGTTGCAGCACCTGGATCTCGCAAGAATACCATGCGGTCAATTTCTTCCCTGGTAGGGTTGATGACTCGGTTTTTCTTGAATTTTTCGTCGATGAACTTTAGTGCGGCGCTGTTTGGAGTTGCAAAGTTCGTGGACTGAGCAAGCCTTGCTCCATTCTGCGCGTCAAGGATATAGTTCATAAAGGCGTGTGCGCCATCGGAATTCTTGGCGTGACTGCTCAGGGTCATGGCGTCAACCCACATAAAGCTTCCGTCGGTAGGAATTGCGTATCGAAGAGTTGGGTCTTCGTTGATTGCTGTCATGGCTTCGCCGCTAAAAACGATTGCTGCGCTGTTTTCGCCCGAAAGCACCTTGTCTTTACCACTGACGGATCCCTCAAAACCGGCAAAGCGCGGTTCCCGCTTGATGTCACGAATCCATTCCACGGCCTTGTTGATGTCTTCCATCTTGACGCTGTTGGCGTTCAAACCTTTAGCTTGCAATGCCATAGAAAGCATAGAACGGGATTCGTCCAGCAAGCTGAATTTGCCCTTGATTTGTTTCGGGTTAAAAAACATGCTGTAACTGATACTGTTTACATCGAGGGTGGTGTCGCGGTAGAGAATGCCTGTGGATCCCCACAGGTAGGGTAAGGTGAAGTTGTTGCCAGGGTCGTATACAGGATTCTTGAATTGATCTGCGACGTTTACTTTGTTCGGGACCTTGTCCAAGTCCAGGGGGACGATCAGTCCCAGGTGGATCATTTGCTGGATGACCACGTCCGATGCAATTACCACGTCGTATTGCTTTTCCATTGCAGCCTTGAGCTTGCCAATCATTTCTTCTTGGGCTTCATATTCCTCAAGTTGCAATTTGTAGCCGGTCTTCATCTGAAAATCGGTTATCATCTCTGGAGCAATATATTTGCTGTATGTAAGTACAGTAACCTTTACAGGGGTTTGTTGTGATTTTTTGTCGCAACCGCAAAAAAAACCGGTTGCAAGAAGGACCTTCGCAACGGTGATGTGTGAAACCAATCTTTTCATACCCTCTCCTTCTTTGACTGTCCTCCTAATCCCCGTAGAGTTAACTAGCTGTGCAAGTATTCCACGATAGCATCGTGAATCGTGGTGAACACTTCCCTCAGTTCCTCTTCATCTTCTTCCAGAAGCGTCACACGGAATCCCTTCAAATCCGTGCAGAAACTGGTGCTAGGCACAACGCAAATCCCCTTTGCGCCCAGCAGGTAGTAAACGAAGCGGTAGTCCAGGTTGTTGGTCTTGCTGCACCATTCTTCCACTTTCTTCTTGATAATCGGGTTATCGATCTTCAAGGTCTGGTGGCTATTGAGCGTGCCTTCGCGGAAGATGATGGTGTTGTAGAAGGCGCCGTAAGTCGGGTTGAAATACAGTTCCGGAATGTCGGAAAGGATTTCATTGATGATGGCACTGCGGCGGCCAATCTTTTCGTTCAAGGCGTCGCGGTGTTCCTTGAAGCGCTTGTCACCAAGCACGCGGGGAATCGTCATCTGGGGGAGTGTGGTGGAACAGACTTCCACCATCTTGGCGTTATCCAAAGCGCGGCAGAAGGCGTCGAACTGTTCGTCCTTGTCGCGGTTATAGTATTCGGCCCAACCGCAGCGAGCACCCGGCCACGGATATTCCTTGGAAATACCCTTGAGGGCTATACCCGGCACATCGCCAATGTATTCGGCGAGGGCGTAAGCGTGGGCGCCGTTGTACGTAATCTTGTTGTAGATTTCGTCGCAAATGATGAACAGGTTATAGCGCTTAGCAATATCTACAATCTTCTGGAGAATTTCCAGCGGGTAGACCATGCCTGTCGGATTGTCCGGGTTCAAAACCAAGATGCCCGCAATGCTCGGGTTGTACTTCACCTTGTTTTCAAGTTCTTCCAAATCCGGATACCAGTGGTTTTCGGGCTGAAGCCTATAGGTAATGGGGGCCGTGTGGGCATGGGCCGCTTCAGCAGAACTGTGCGTAGAATAAGCCGGAGCAGGTCCGATGATGCGGGTGGTCATGGACAGAAGTCCGTAAATGGTGGCGATTGCATCACCGAGGCCGTTGAAGAACAGGATGTCGTCCACGTTAATCTGAGCACCACCCAGCTTGTTGTTTTCCTTTACCAGGAATTCGCGGGTTTCAAGCATACCCTTGGACGGACAATAACCGTAACTACGGTTTGTCTTTGCCAAGTCGACCACAATATCCTTAATCCAGTCAGGAATCTGACATTTCTTTTCGATGGGGTCACCAATGTTTTCCCAGTGAATGGGGAGGCCAAGTGCCTTGAGCTGGTTTGCCTTCTTTACGATTTCACGGATTTCGTAAGAGAGTTCCTTGGCACCTTCGCTCAATAGTCTTCTGCGCATTTTAAGCTCCTGTATATGGATCGAAAATTCTTATTATGTTACAACATAATAATAGAATATAATTTTGTAAGAATTTTCAAATTTCCGTATGGTTAATGGTTAAAAAGGGTAAAAAAATCGTGAGCTCGTGAGAACGAGCAATCAAAAAAGGGTAGCCTTTTACGGGGCTGCCCTTGAAACTTTTAATCTGGATTTTCGCGCTACGCTTTACAGATTTTTGTTTCTCTGGACAGCCCCACAATAGCTCGGGCTGCTGCCGGGCTTGCTGCTTTCGCTGCTGCTGCGATGTTCTGTCCAAAGATTTTATTCATGAGTCTAAATATACTTTCAGGTTTAGGCAGTTGTCAAGAGAAAAATGAATATTTTCTATTTTACGCTACATGATTCACGGCATGATATATGACCCGATCCGCAAAAAGGATGTTCCCGATACGCCCGAAGAACGGGTGCGTCAGGCGACTGTCAAATTTCTGATCGATGAAGTCAAGGTGCCGCAGAACCTGATTGCGGTGGAGTTTGCGCTTTCGATGGTGGAGCCTAAGACTGATGACCGCGTGGATATCCTGGTGCAAGATTTTAAGTCCTTTGGCGATTTGAAACACCCTTGGCTTCTGGTGGAATGCAAGGCTCCCGGCGAATATACCTGGCAGGCCCTGCAGGTGCAGCTGAATAAGTATTTGCAGATTCTTTCGCCCAAGTACGTAATGCTTTCATTAGGCGATGCGGTGCGCTATTTTGAATTGGATGCCGTAACCAAGCGCTTCCAGAAAATCGAGAAATTACCGAAGTTTGAGTAATGTGAAATGAGTAATTATACACTTCACACTTCACATCACTCATTCTTCACTTCACACTATTTTCGACTGTACACTTCCGTCCTTAAATCTTGTGGTCAGCGTGTCGCCGGGCTTGAGTTGGCTCTTGTTACGCACGAACTTGCCGTTGGCATCGAGTGTAAGGGTGTAGCCCTTTGAAAGCGTTGTTTCGGGGTCGGCGTTTTTGACGCGGAGTTCAATGAGGCTGAATTTTGACTTTTCGAGATCCAGAATCTTGCGTGAACCTTGGTGTAGACCTTCTGTGTCGCGGGCAATACGTTCACGTTCGCCCCTAAAGATAAATTGCAGATCCTTTTGCATGTTGCTTTTGTAGAGCGAAAGCTTCATGGCTTCTTTTTGGATAAGTCCGTTTACCTTTTGCTGTAAGCGGTTCCCCGTATTGGAAAGCTCCTGCTTGTAGCTATGGATTACTTCTTTTGTCTGTAAAGCGATTCCTTGCGCAGTAGCTAGCATCTTATTCCAACTGTCGGCAACGCGGTCAATCAGGCGTTTGGCTGTATCAGTGGGTGTAATGCAGGACTGGTAAGCGACTTCGTCTAAAAGGCTGCGGTCAATTTCGTGGCCGATTCCGGTGAATACGGGTAACGGGTAGTTGGCAACGGCGCGGCACAAAGCTTCGCTATCAAAAAAGTTCAAGTCTGTTTTGCTTCCGCCGCCGCGGATAATGCAAACCACGTCAAGTTCCGAATCTTTGGTGAGTTCTTCGAGGGCAGCAAGAACCGTTGGCTCGGTGTCGGCGCCCTGCATCTTGGCGTAAGCCGTTTTCACCTTGAATGCGAAAGGGGATTCTGCTAGCTTGGTAGTAAAATCCTTGTAGGCGGCGGTTCCTTCGCCTGTAATCAGGCCCACACGAATGGGAACATCGGCTAGGGAAAGAGCCTTGTTTTTTTCAAGCAAACCTTCTAACGCCAGTCGTTTTAGAATGGCGCTTTTGGTGAGGGCCAGTTCGCCCAGGGTGTAAACCGGATCGATGTCGAGAATCTGCGCTTGCAATTTTCCATAAGGCACGTAAAGGTCGGCCTTAATCAAGAAACTCACTTTGAGTTGTTCTTTTAGAATGAATGGCTGGGGGTAGTTTTCCACTTTCGCCCGAATTGCGGCGAATTTTGCTGCATAGCAGTACAATGGAACCGTTGCCAGCGGATTCACGTTCCCTTCTTCAAAGTCCGCAATGCTCAGGTAAACGACTTTTGATTTCTCGTTAATCTGGGTGATTACGCCACGCACCCATACGGCAGGGGTCGATTCCACCTTCTGCTTCAAGGCTTTCATGTATTGCGTGACGCTGTAGGACTTGTTTTCGGGTTCCATGCGCAGAATATACTATTTTTAGGTCATGTCTAAAGTTGTTTCAGCCATGGAAGTCCGCCAGAATTTTGGCTCGATGTTGAACCAGGTCTCGCTCAAGGACGAAGAAATTGTCATCGAACGTGCGGGTAAACCCCTGGCGCGCCTCGTGAGCGTTAACGCTCCGACGGCAGGCCTTTTAGATTTTCGCGATATCGGTAAGCTTCCCAATAATATCTGGGAAGATTAGTCGGCTTTTGTAATAATCGAAATCTGCAGGGTGTCGCGCATGGAGGGGTCTGCAACGCTCTGTGCAATCAGTTCAATCTTGTCGCTGTTTTCGCTGACTTTCTTTGCAATCAGGTAGTCCGAAGAAATTTCCTGTTCTTCATCACTGTCGTCGCAGCTGTAGCTGTTGTTGCCGTTGTTCAAGAATTCCAGTGAGGCACAGGGAACAAACCAGTCTATGTCGGAACCGATTTCTTTCCATGGGCTGCTGGAATGCTGGGTCATCTGCAAAGTGAAATCCTTGAATCGAATGGTGTCGCCTTCCGTATAAATTTGTTCCTTCATGACGGCGTCTTTTTCGGAATCATAGAATTTCATGGTCTTCAAAAGTCCCGGCTGTTGTACCATGGTGGACAGCTGCAGCACATATCGGAGACTGTCTACCACACCAGCCAAGGGGTAGGAATTCAAACGCAGGTAATGGAGGTAATAGGGGCCTTCGGGCCATTTGCTTCCAATCTTGAAATTGCCTCCGTAGACACTGCTGATGGTATCTCTCGGTTTCTTGTCTTTGTCCAAGATTTCCAATAGGACGTTCTCGTAGCTTTCGTCGTTATAGTTCTGGATCCAGTGCTTCACAATCAGCGAGTCACCTTTCTTGTAGTCTCCAATCCAGACGAACTGTTCTTGGCGCAAGTTGTACTTGTAAACGCCGAGGTCGTCCTTGGGGCGTGTACGCAAGAATTCTTCGCCGGGGTAGTTGATGGAGTCCGGCTTCGAGAAATATTCTCCCTGCTCCAGTTCACGGGCCTTGGTGATGGCTTCAAAGGTTGCGAAGGGGCCGGTCCAGATGCTGGAGAATGATTCTGGCTTGATCTTGATAGACCAGTTCACGGAATCGTTGGGCACTAGCATGGTGTCCAGGTTTGTCTTCGAAGATCCAAGTTCCTTGTCTCCGTCCATGAGCTTATAGAGGATGATGTTTTCTCCCATGGTGGTAAGGTTTACGCTGTAACCTTCTTTTGCGGAGAATGCAATGGACACCTGGTCTGGGGACTTGTCAATCAGCATGATGCCACGCAAGGTGTCAGTCATCTTCATGGAAATTTTTTCTTCTTCGCCGGTGTACTTGTAGTAGGAGGAATCAACGAGGACCTTGAGTCTCAAGCTGGACTCGTCCTTGAATTTGCCTGCAATTTCAAGGTAGTAATGATTGTCGCTAAAGGTGACGAAGGTGTTGGAATCCCTGAAGGTGGCGCTGGTGTCTTCGCCAAAGCTCGGAATCAATGCGTTCCTGTAAACCGAATCCTTTCTAGAGGCATCCTTGGGGGCGGCCTTGATTGCCTGCAAGTAATCGCCCAGCTCGCTCTTGATCAGAATCTGGTCATTCTTGATGTTCGAGGTCGTTGCGAATACCTGGATGCGGCTTCCTTTGGGGAATTCGCCTAAGTACATGGGGATGCTGTTTGCGGCACTGTCCAGGTAGATTTCGCTTTCGTCCATCTTGGAGGTGTCGCCCTTGAACAGTTCCAGGTAAATGCGGAGCGTGTCGCCCAACTTTACTGTGTCTTTGTAATCGATGTCAGCGCGATTGCTTAAAGAGCTGCTGGACCTAAAGGACGGTACCGAAGAGCTGGAATCTTCGTCAGAGGCCGAAGAACTGGAGTCGTCGCCGCAGGCCATAAAGGTCGCAGATAAAAACAGTGCGGCGCTTATTTTTAAAAAGTTTTTGAATTGCATAGGGCGTCTCCTAGTTCAGGATATAGAATTTCTGTTCGGCCGTAAATGCTTCGCCAATCACGCGCAAGGTATACTTGCCGGTGGGGAAGGCGAAGGCCTTGAATTTAAAGTGGGTCTTCTTTTCACCATCAAGATCGCGGGCCGCTACAGTCAGCATGCGCTTTCCGAATTCGTTGATGATTTCGATTTGCACGAACTGCGGGTAACCTACGGTCAAGTCAAAGTCGCAGTCCAGACTATAAATGTCAATGTTCACCTTGGTTAGCGTGTAACCGCCGTCCATGGCTTCGCCACCAACAGATCGAGAGTTGTCGAAGTAGCCTACGTAGAGTGACGGCGCATATTCTCTGCCTGCAGCGGGGCTGGGAAGAACCGTTTCGCCGGGCTCAACTGCTGTAAGAATCAGCGTGTAAAGCTGGGAGGCGTGTTTGCGTTTGAAGAATTCTGTAAGCGTCGGCGTACGCAGGAATGCGCCCAGAGGAGCCTTCGGGTTGATTGTAATAATGCCCAGGAAGTCTGCGTATTTGGTATCTACGCCACCGCCGGAATTCTTGCGGATGTTGAACTGTCCGCCCGGCTGGGGGAGGTTGGCCGGAGCGTTTTCCCAGGTGAGTTCGTAGGGCGCCCAGTCAATGCCCAGTTTCTGGTCCCCAAAGTTCATGTCCTTGCTCGTTTCTTTCAAGCCGAAAATGTTCAACTGGACTGGTTTCTTGATGGAATCCTTGTTGAATTCCAGTTTGAGAGCCGCATCGAACAGCGGTCCTGGCAGCGAAGACAAGTCGAAGCGCAGGTAGATTTTTCCGGACGCCCCACCCGTCTTGTTGGCGACATGCATCTCGGGGTCGGAGTTGTGAGGACTGAAGTTGTCAAATTCCGAAATCCAGGTGGCTGCACCCTTTCCGCTGATTGTACCGTCTCCGATGTTATCGAGAGTCGTGTAGTGTTTGTCGAACACGTAAACCTTACCGGTATCGGAACCGGTCTGGTAACCGTCATCGGCGGTAAAGATGATGTTGTAGCGGCCACTTGCGGTAAAGGATACGTCGGTCTCGTAGGCCATACTGTCAGAGAATGCCACCTTGCCGGGGCCGAGTCCCTTCTTCCAGCGAACCGGGTCTTCGCAAAGGCCGTCACCGCGACCGTCGTCAACAACGGAGCCCTTAATCTTAAGCAGGTTCGGCTGTACCAGCACCATTTCGTGAGGAATCGATGCCTTCGGTTTTTCGTTGGCACCAAGCCTGGGAGCGTATCCGGTAAACAGCGGAATCATCACGCCGCCGCTGGGTGTGTGCTTCAGGTCTTTTCCGTACAGAGACTTGATTTTAGATCCTTTTCTGGATTCTTCCACGATGGAGAGGTAGGCGTTTCCGCGAGTCAGGGTTTCACGCAAGCCGGAAATAGAGAGAGAGGCATTGTCGTTGATGAACATGGGACGGTCTTTCGCCTTGTCGCTAGCAACGATTTCTACGCCGATCAGTTCGGCGTGGGCCTTGTTAAAGTTCTGGATGATGGTGTTGCCTTTCTTGGCAGTCAAACCAAGAATCCAGACAGAACCGCCATTGTTCGTAATCTTGGGACCCTTGGTATCGCCGATTAAGGCCACCTGGCGGCCCCATACCTTCTGGTAATTCAATTGGATGGTACCGAGGGTGACGTCTTCCAGGTAGATTTCGCCACCGCCAATTTCGTCGGTTTCTAGAGAGCGAACCATCATGTTTTTCAACAGCAGGTTGCGCTTGGCTTTCATGATGATGCCGTTGCCGAATTCCGAGAAACGTTCGATAGTGAGCTCGTTGAAGGCGCCTGCTTCGATAATGAATTTGCCCTTGCCGTCAATGCGGCCTTCGATACCGATAATCTGGCGTACGCGGTTGCGGATATAGATGTCTCGGTTAATGGTCCAGCGGCCTCCGGGTGGGAAATAGATTGTTTCTGCACCGTCATCGATGGCTTCCTGAATGGCCTTGGAATCATCGGAACCCGTGTTTGATTTTCCACCGTAGTCACCAGCAACCGTAATCCAGTTGTCGGCCTTCTGTTCCGGGAAGGACGGGGTTTCAGCAACGGCCAAGCGCATGGACTGCTTGGGGCTGTGGCAAAGCTGGGGTGTTTCTTGAGTTGCAAATTCGATGATTTCGCCCTGAATCATTTCTTCGTTGTATCCCTTCTTTTTAGACTGGATCATGGTCTTGTAGCGGGATACCTTCATAGAGCGAATAAACATGTGACTTTCGTTTTCGATTGCGGTCGGGGCTTTGACTTTCTTGTTCTCATTGTCAAATTCCAGCAAGCCGTCCAGCAAGCTCATCATGGCGAATTCACCGTGGTTATAAACGGCCGGCACATGGCCTTTAAAGCGGAGGGCGCGAATGGCGAGGTTCATGTTTTCGTTTTCGATGCCGTATTTTCTCTGGCCACCCATGGTCACGTGTTCAAGAGTAGCTGTGCCCGCTTCGCCCTTGGCGTAGATACCAATGTTAAATCCGCGGATTTCTGTGTTCTTGATTAAAAGGGGACCGATGCCTTCGGTGAAGCCCAGGTCAATGCCGTATACGCCAGTAGAGTCGCCGGAGTAAATTTTCACATTGTGGATGGTGCCCTGGTTCGAGGCGTTGAACTGGATACCGATGGCGCCAGGGTTGCCTTTACCGGTACGGATCGTCATATCGCGGATAGCGTTTCTGTATTTGGGGCCCGGACCTTCGCCGGTAAAAATAAGTGCTTTGGGGAAATCTGCGTTGTCGAAGCCGTAAGTGGTGTCGGCTAGCTGGATAATCGTTCCGCCGATGCTTTGACCCTGCAAAATAGTGCGACGGCTGGAAGACTCCTGTTTCTGAGTCTTGGGCCAGACCAACTGATCGGTAATCTTATAAATGCCGTGGGGCAAGTAAATAATAAAGTCACCATCGGGGTGATCGTTCAGTGCCCTCTGAATGGCTTCAGTATCGTCGTTTTTTCCGTCACCCTTGGCATAGTATGGATCCTTGGTGACATTAACGATTTTAGACGCCATGGGGAATTCCACCTGGGCAAATACCGATACGGCAAAAAATGCAATAAAAAAGAATAGGGTCCTATACATACTAACCTCGAATGTAAATATATATAAATAAATTTAATTCGGAACTGGGAAATCGGTATTCGGAGTTGAAAAATCTGGAATATGAACTCCGAAATCTGAATTTATTGGCATTTTTCGTATACAAAGGGGTTATGATCCCCTTGAACCTTAAAAATACGGCGGTCACGTTCGCATTCTTTGGGTGTGACGGGGTACATCTTGTCCCAAGCTTCAAAGAGTTTGCGGTCCTGTTTAGACAAATTAATCCCGTAAGTCTTTTCCATGTAGAAATGCGCTCGGGCAATGATTCCGCGGGCTTCTTCGCGGGGCTGTGCTTTTTTTAGTTTAAAATCGACAATCGTTTTGCATCCGCCGTACATGGGTTCCGGGTTGTTCGTCCATTGGCTGAACATGAAGTTGTTGCGGTCTCCGTTGACTTCGCCAATGGCGGGGTACAGGTTGTGCATGTCGCCTTCCATGACCTTGAAAACAGTGTCGTTTGCGCTGCAGTTCTTGCGGCCACCGTCACGCCAGCAGGGGAGGTGTTGCCCCATGTTGTGGGCGGTTACCATGTGCTCCCACTCGATGCGCTCTGCG
>JAFXLS010000164.1 GCA_017530965.1 Fibrobacter sp. | reverse complement strand
CCCCTCGTTACAATCGCAGCCCTGCTGCGCTTTCCACTACCCCTTCTCCTAGGGCTCCGCCCTAAGACCCGGA
Source organism: Fibrobacter sp. (assembly GCA_017530965.1). Classification (GTDB taxonomy): domain Bacteria; phylum Fibrobacterota; class Fibrobacteria; order Fibrobacterales; family Fibrobacteraceae; genus Fibrobacter. Next base: position 37,509 of record JAFXLS010000164.1, on the reverse strand, counting down.
TAGTTTATCGCGGCATTCGACTCATGATTAGTCGTGGCATTCACTCCTAATCGTTGGCCTTTCGCCCTACGGGCTCAAGTCCACGACTTTTCGGTCCAGCCATGCCGGCAAGTCCTATAGACGCTTCGCGTCCGTGACTTCGTTTATCAAAAAGGAGTGCATAAAATGCACTCCTACTTAGATAAACTCGCCACACTTGCCGTCGTGGCATTCACCTTATTAGTCGTTCATCATATGATTATAGAACTTGGTGTAGTTGTCCTTGTCTTCGGTTTTGCGGATGGCGATGGCGTCTTGCGGGTGGCGGTTCAGCATACCCGTAATCATCTGCGGAATGATGTAGCCCCATTCGTACTTTTCCTTGAGCGGCAAGAAGAGTTCCTGGTAGGCGTCGAGCACCGGACGCAGGTCGTACTTCGGGTTCTTGAGGAAACCGAGCAGGAGTTCGGTGGTGCAGTTGCCGGCGCCACGGCCCATACCGGACACGGAACCGTCGAGGTAGTCCACGTGGTCGATGATAGCCTGAATCGTGTTGGAGAAAGCCAGCTGCTGGTTGTTGTGGCCATGGAAGCCGAACTTCTTGCCCTTCACAATACCGCGGTAGCGGGTAATTTCCTTATCGATGTCTTCCTGGTAGAAGGCGCCGAAGCTGTCCACGAGGTAAAGCACGTCGGCCTTGCATTCTTCGTTCACCTGGTGCAATGCTTCGTCCAGTTCCGGACCACGGTCACGGCTCACGGCCATGATGTTCAAGGTGGTTTCGTACCCCATTTCGTGGAAGGCGTTCACCATTTCGATACCCTTGTCGATATTCTTCACGTAGCTTGCCACGCGGAACATCTGGTACGGGCTTTCGCTAGCGGGCTTCACGGCGTCCATGTTCACGCGGCCCACGTCAGCCATCACGGCCATCTTGATCTTGGAATCAATGCCGTCCTTCACCTTCCAGAGCAGATCGTCATCGCAGAACTTCCACGGACCGTATTCCTTGGGGTCGAAGAGATCCGGGGAATTCTTGTAGCCCATTTCCATATAGTCCACACCGGCGGCAGACAGGAGGGTGTAAAGGCGACGCACAAATTCGAGGGAGAAGTCGTGCTTGTTGACCAAGCCACCATCGCGGATGGTGCAGTCCAAAACCTTAATGCTTTCGTAGTACATAGTGACTATCCTTTAATTGTTTTCGCGAGCAAATGTAGCTCTATAAATCCGAGGAATCAATAGCCGCAATAAAAAGAGTTCAAAAAAGACTATTTTTAACGCAATATTTGCGTCAATAAAGAATAAACAGCTATAAATCCGTAAATTTCAACACATTAGAGCATGTTCAAACAGAGTAATCATCTTCTACAAAATGTAAGAAACGCCTCCTATTGCAATTTTGAACACAAATGAAACGGAACGTCGTTTTCCACCATTTCAAAATTTAACGCATTATCTGCGTAAAAAAAAGCATCCGACAACCAGCAAAGAACAAAACCAACAAAAGAAAACGGACGCTCCAACACGGAGCATCCGCCAACTGTTGAAAACACTGTCTCCAAGAATCAAAACCTGCCGTAACCACAACCGACTTTGATTTTTCCTGTTTTTACGGTAAGCCTGATGGAGGAACCATAGGCAGCCTCGTTGGATTTGCTACCGAAAAGGGTTGTGTAATTGTAGTAGCCACCAGAATTACTACCTATCACTCCGGAATTGGTGCTGGTCAGCCAGGAACCGGTACCATAGCCAGATACAGTAACTCCAGTATTTTCGTCATATTCGGAGTAGTAGGAATCAAACCAAACATAACTGTAGCCAATTTCAGAGCAAGCGTATGTCAGATCGTACGTTCCGACATCAAAAGTCAATCCCGAGGTGCTGTTCAAGGCGTTTCCGCAATTGGTGCCACAGGAGTAGCCACAAGACAGATCCATGGTGGTGGAATCCTCGTTCATGACGGTAACCTTGGTGATGCCGGTGAAACTCTTGGAGGTGTAGGCGTTACCTTCGGCATCAGCGGAGTCTACTCCCGTCCAGGTGTAGTTGGCGATGGGAGCGTAAGACTTGCAGCCCGAGACCACCCAGGCAGTAGTGTTCTTTGTAGATGAACCCGTATTTTCACGGCAAGAACAGCCCGTGAGGGTAGAGGGGAGAACCTTTACGTAAGATTGACATTGGATGCTGTCTTTGCCATTGATAGAAATATAAGCCCGCCAGGTACCAATTCTGTCGTACATGCTTTTCACCGTCAAGCCATCTGTACCTTGAGCAACATAGGTTGCAACCTCTGCGCCCTTCAGTTTCCATTCGTAGGTCGATGACGCAATGTCATCGATAGATGAAGAATCATAGGTATAGAGTTTCCATGTTGCGGTATCACCTCGATAAACCCTCGAATGATCACCACAACCATACTCGTCACAACCCCAATAACCTATATATAACGGCTGGCAATACCCTGTCACATTTCCGGTTCCCGGTGTGTATTCCACCGTGGAGGCGGAGCTGCCATTGATGATGATAACCGTAGCAGAAGATGAAGAACGGGAACTGGAGGACACGTAAACAGTGATGGGATCCATAGTAGTGCTGACCAACTCACCCTTGCCGTTGTAATTATTCGTGATGTTGATGGTCCCCTTGATGGTGCTGGTGTCGTTTCCGCAAACAAAGGTAACGGTGGTGTCGGTGGCGGAAGCAATTTTACAACTCTCGCCATCCTTACCCTTTTCGCCAGGAATTATATTACTGATGATTACAGAGTCCTTGCCACAGATAAACGCCACGGCGGTGTCGCCTACAGCCTTGGCAGAACAGCCCGCACCGCTAACATCTTCACCATTTTTCCCGTCCTTGCCGTTTTTCCCATTGAAAATTACGCCAACCAAGGTATCGGCGCAATAGAGACTGTATCCGGAATCATCGCCATCTTCGTACGCCATTGCGTAACAGCTCTTGCCATCAACGCCATTGATACCGTCGACGCCATTTTTTCCATCAATACCATTGGTACCATCGACGCCGTTCTTTCCATCAACACCATTGATACCGTTGATGCCATTCTTTCCATTCAGCACCGCGACAGCGGTCTCGCCACAAATAACATAGATACCGCTCCCATCGGGAATCATGGATGTTTCGCAAGAAGTCCCGTCAATACCGTCCATACCATCTTTGCCTTTTACTCCATTAAGAATGACACCGGTATTGTCTCCGCATTTGACGGAATAGCCCAAACCGTCGTCAAGTTCGGTCAAGGAACAGCCAACGCCGTCATTACCATTTATACCATTGATCAGGGAACCAACAACCACGCCGTCACACACCACGTCGATTCCTGTATAGGTTTGGGACATCTTGCAGGTCGCCACATTCTGGATCGAGCCTGATACGGGATTCTGCGTACCGGAGTTAGACTGGTTTGTATCAACCACGTTAGTGGATTCGCAGGCCACCAATACGAGGGCGGCTGAGAATAGAATTTTTTCAAATTTCATAAAGGAACACCTCTTTTATGTAACCACAATATACACAGAAAAACGGCTAATGTCAACAATTATTTACAAATATTAGGAGCCATTGATATTCATCACAAACTCCCTGCATTTGAAATAAGGTATTTGAAATTGTAAGCGTTTTGGTTTATATTAATAAAATCACACTATTACGGAATCTTGAACTGTAGAATTTCTTCAACAGCCAATAATGCAAAAGGCGCATTTTGCATTTTAAGCATACGGAATGATGGCTTAACACAAAAAATGCACAAATAGTCGCGCCCCCTTTTCCGTTTGACTGAAAACACACTTTTACGCCCGATTATTGATATTCAGGGGGCAATAAATTATATTCAAGCCCATGAATACCATTTGCAAGCTAATCCCTTTTGTGGCAGCGGCGTCCGCACTCGCCGACAACACATTTTTCTTTAACGAGGCGGGTTACGACCAGGGCCAACCGATTTCGATTGTGGTACAGAGTACCGACGAACTCGAAGGCACTAAATGGACGCTTTTCTACGCACCCGACGGCGGCACGACCGGCGCAACAGTTGCCGACGGCAAGTTCGGCAAGGGCGAAGATCCCGATAACTGGGCAAAAAGCGGCAAGTACTACACGATTAATTTAGGTGATTCACTCTCCCGTTCAGGCAAGTTCTACCTGAGCCTCGCTGCAGGCAACCCCTCCACTTCAGGCGAATTCACCATAGGCGACAAGGCGCTTGCCAAGAGTACGCTCGGCATGGTGCTCAACTACTTCTACAACGACCGCGCCGAAAACTCGCAGATCAAGAGCTGGGATTCAAAGGTCTCCGTTTACGGAAGTTCGGGAGTCACGCGCGACGTTCACGGCGGCTGGTACGATGCCAGCGGCGACGTGAGCAAGTACCTGAGTCATCTTTCTTACGCGAACTACCTGAACCCGCAGCAGATTCCCTTGACGGTGTGGTCGCTTGCCTTTGTAGCAGAACGCATTCCGGCATTGCTTAATTCAACCTCTACCAAGGCAAAAACCGCAGACGAAGCTGCCTACGGCGCAGACTTCTTGGTACGCATGCTCGACGAGCAGGGATTTTTCTACATGACCGTATTCGACAGCTGGGGAGCAAGTTCCCGCAAGCTGTGCGCCTTTTCCGGTTCCCAAGGCGAGTTGAGCACCAACTACCAGACCGCATTCCGCGAAGGTGGCGGCATGGCCATTGCAGCACTCGCCCGAGTCTCTAAGCTCGGTGTCAAGGGAGACTTCACCAGCGAACAATACCTTGAAGCGGCCCAAAAAGCCTACACCCACTTGATTACCAAGCAAAGTCTTGGCGGTAGCTGCGACTACTGTGATGACGGCAAGGAAAACATCATTGACGACTACACCGCACTCCTTGCGGCAACGGAGCTGTTCTTAGCTACGGGAAAAGGCGCCTACATGACCGACATGGAAAAACGCGCAGGGCACCTAGCCGACCGCATCAGCAAAGACGGTTATTTCTGGAGTGACGACGCCAAGACCCGCCCGTTCTGGCATGCCAGCGACGCAGGGCTTCCGCTAATCGCCTTGATGCGATTCCTGGAAGCGGAAATGCAGATTGCACGCGAGCCATGTCCCCCTGAATTCGACTGTTCCATTTCCGAAGCAGAAATTGCGATTCATACTGCGCACACCGCGATCAACAAACATTTAAATTGGCTAATCTCCATTACGAACAAGGTCGAAAACCCCTTCGGCTACGCCCGCCAGACTTACAACACCAGCGGAAAAACCAAAGACGGCTTCTTTATCCCCCACGACAACGAAAGCAATTACTGGTGGCAGGGCGAAGACGCCCGTATTGCAAGCCTTGCAGCAGCAGTCATGCTCGTAAAAAACGACTTGAATCTTAAGGACGCCTCGATAAACAAGTATGCCGCAGACCAGCTCGACTGGATTTTAGGAAAGAACCCCTACGGAACTTGCATGATGTACGGCATCGGAAAGAAAAACCCGAAAAAGTACGACGGAGGCTCCGACTACGACGCCACCCTGGAAGGAGGCATCGCGAACGGAATCACCGGAAAGAATAATGACGGTTCCGGAATCGCATGGAGCGACGACGGCGTCACCAGCGTAGGGTTCGACGCCCTGAAGGAATCATGGCAGGTATGGCGCTGGGACGAACAATGGCTCCCCCACAGCACCTGGTACTTGATGGCACTCGCCACCCGTTACGACGAGAATCCGGTTACTGTCTACAATCCGAACGCAGTCATGCCCAAGGCAATTGCTAGCGCAAAATTTACCGTCCAGACACAAGGGCGCACGCTCACGGTAAACGCCCGCGGCACCGCAAATGTGCGAGTATTGAGCCTCAACGGTGCAGAAATTGCAACCGCAAAACTTACCGCCGGACACGCAACGCTGAGCCTCGACAACGCGCAGAGTGGAATCTACATGGTCAAGGTAGATGGCCTTGGCGTGAAAAAGATTGCCATAAAGTAAAAGAGAAGCTAGCCCTTCGACAGGGTCAGCAACACGGCACCCGCGAGAATGATAAAGGTTGCAAGAAGCAACTTGATTCGTTCGCGGGTCGTTTTATATTCACCGAAAACGAAGACGCCCCAGCCAAGGTTCACCAGCAAGTTCAGCTGCGTGAGCGGGTAACCGATAGCGTAACCCAGCGCGCCGTTCACGTCGATAGCCCAGAAACAGCCGTGCATGCCCACCATCCAGAGTACGCCCATCAATATGGTAACAAGGCTCGGAACTCGGGCATAATCAAACATTTTCTTGCGGCGAATCTCAATGATGGCAATGAGGATTTGACTACCGACAAACAGACCTATCGTAAAAGGGCACAGGAATTCCACATCGGTCATGGAAAGCTCAGACTGGACCGAAAGCTTGTAAGGAATCAGATAAGAACCGAAGGCGAGGCCGCCCAAAAGGGAGCGCCAGTTCTTGAATACGGAGCCCCCATGGGAGGGTGAAAGGCGAGAGAGCCCAATTAAGAAGCACGCAATTGCAGGAATCGAGAGGAAGAACTTGGACTGTTCACCAAACAGGAGCACCCCCGAAAGGAAGGAGGCCAAGATGCTCACCCCCATGGAGCGGACACCCGCCCCGGCAAGATCCGCTTCGGCTTGCACCGCCCAGAAGCAGAAAGCTCCGCCAGCCACCCATAGAAGGCCACACAAGAGCCCCACCGGATGGACATTGAAAGTGCCCGTATAAAAAGCCACCACCAAGGCGCTAAGGAGAGCGCCCAGAGTCATCATCGAAAGGTATGCCCAGCTGGAATATTTCGGCCATTTTTTTAGCGGCACCATGTAGGAACCGAACATGAAAATGGCAAGAATCGCACCAATATAACTACTTTCCAATGCAGAACCCCGCGAAAATAGATTGCAAAATGTCTTCGGACGAAATTTCGCCCGTTATGCTTTGAAGCGCGCGACGCACCAGTTGCATTTCAAAAGCCAGCAACTCCACCGCCGGATTTGTCTTGAGCAGATCAAGTACGCGATTGACTCCAGCGAGAGCTTCTTCGAGACAAGTTTTTTCCCGTTCGCTGGAAATCCAGAGGTCTTCTTGATTCTCGTTCTTCTTGAACAAGGCGGCATTCATAACGCTCTTAAGTTCGGCAAGACCCACACCAGTTTTTGAAGAAATGCAGAGCCCAGTTTCGGGAAGGGAGTCTCGCAAGTCACACTTGGAGTGGACTATAAAATCAGGCTGAACAACCGGATCGCTTGAATCTGATCCGTCGAGGACTAAAATCTTAAGGTCCGCTTCTTCCAAGATTTCGCGGGACTTTTTCATGCTGAGTGCATCCAGCTCGTCGGTGGCCTTGTCTGCTATGCCTGCGGTATCCACCAAACGGATTTCGCCGCCATCTAAAAACAGGCGGACTTCAACAAAGTCTCGCGTCGTACCGGGCACGTTGCTCACCAACACGCGGTCTTCGCCAAGAAGGGCATTTACCAAACTGGACTTGCCCGCATTGGGAGCACCATAGAGCACAGCCAGCGGAAGCCTGCTCAAGGCGGCTTTTCCGCGGAAACTGTTCAAAATCTGCTGGATGGTCTCACGAATCGATACAAATCGCGTTTCCCAACCGGCGAAATCCGGATCCGCTTCTTCTTCGGCAAAGTCCACATCCAGTTCCAGGCGGGCAGAGATATCCTTTACCTGGGCCGTGAGGGCTGCAATCTTTTTCGAAAGCGCACCCGACAAAAGACGGTGGGCATTTTCCAATTCCGCACGGTTCGCACTGTGAATCACATCGGCCACGGATTCGGCCTGGGTCAAATCCATCTTGCCATTCAAAAAGGCGCGGCGGGTATATTCACCCGGTTCCGCAAGGCGCACCCCCTGAATACAACGAATAGCCAGCAACAGGTCCCGGACAATCAGCGGGTTTCCGTGAGGGTAAAGCTCCAGCACATCTTCGCCGGTGTAGGAATTAGGCGATTCAAAATAGATGTACAGGAGGCTGTCGAGAACTTTTCCCGACTCCGGGTCGCGAGCCGTCCCGAGGTTTGCCTTTCGAGGTTCAAGCCCATTGGCGGCCTTGGAGCCAAACAGGCTCTCAACGACATTCCGGACCCGGGAGCCACTCACACGGAGGGCCGCCACGGCACTCACGCCCATGGGCGTCATCGGCGCAACTATGGTTTGAGAATCCATAGCGCGAAAGATAGTAAAACGAGCCCGCAGTCAAAATGTATTTTAATATTTTCTTATTTGATTGTTGCAAAGGAACTCTTTAACCGGTTTTTTATTTAAATTACTTTTATATGAGTCAATTCAAGCTTATTTCCCGCCCCTTGGGCACTATTCCCTGTTTTGTGTTACAACGTGACGACGGAGCCGAAATTGAAATTTTGAGCGGTTTCGGCAGCGGTTTGAACGCATGGCGGGTACCCGTCGAAAACACCCAGAGCACGCGTTCCTCCACCATGCTCGACTTGCTTTACGGCTACAGGGACGAAACGACTCTCCGCAAAATTTCCCCCGACACCAATGCCGGCTGCAGGCTCACCCCCTTCCCGGGCCGTACCGCCTTCGCAAAATTCAGCTGGCAGGGCAAAACCTACGAGCTCGTAAACAATGTAAGTTGGGCACCCCACGCCCTCCACGGATTCTTGCAGGACAAGCCTTGGGAATTCGATTCCTTTGAAAGCGAAAACGACTGTTGCACTGCCGTATTCACCTGCGACTGGCCGGGAGCCTTTGCCGGATTCCCGTTTCCTTACCGCGCAATGAACGCCATTACCTTTACCGGAGAAAGCGTTTCTATTTCGTCGACTGTCAAAAATGTCGGCAAGACCGACATGCCTTATTCCGAAGGCTGGCACCCCTACTTTATGTTGGGCGAAAAAATCGACAACCTGAACTTGAAACTTCCCAAGTGTTCCTTGGCCCTTTTGGACAAGGCCGACATCCCCACTGGTGAATACAAGGAAGACACCCGTTTTGAAAGCGGCCGCAAGATCAACGACGAATTCATCAACGACTGTTTCTGCCTAGAAAAAGACGTCACCCAGTTGCAAGCCGTCGGTTCTGACTTTATTAATAATGCCCACGTTTTGCTGGAAAGTGACCGATACGCCCTGGACATTTGGCAGAAGGCCGGAATCGAACAGTATAACGCCATTCAGATATATACTCCGCCTGACCGTATGAGCATTGCCATCGAGCCCATGACAACAGAACCCAATGCGTTGAATCACCATCGCGGCCTTATTGTCATTCCGCCCGGCGAAGAACGTACATTCACCTTCGGTTTCCGTTTTCACGAAAAAACGGGCATTGAGTTATAATTAATTACAAAAAACATACATTGCAAAATCTTTAAAAAATCCGCTTTTTTGGTGGATTTTTTTTGTTGTGAACTACCCAACGTTTTATTCAACGGCAGTCGAAAAATCCTTTGAAAGCCCCCTATATAAACCTATTTTCCTAATGACAATATAGGAGTGTTCTATGAAATTCACAAAAGCTATTCTCGCATTCGGTCTCGCTGCCGCAGCAACCGCAGGTGCGGCCATCAGCTATTCTCCCGTTACCGCAGGGGCTACCGAAGGCGCCCAGAAGCTTTACAACTTCCTTGCAACAAACTATGGCGTAAAGACCGTTTCCGGCGTAATGACCGGTGACGTCAGCTCCGCTACCGTCAAGGAACTTCCCGACGTAATTTCGTTCAATGAACACTCCGGCAAATATCCCGCCCTCGTGGGTTTCGACTTCCTGTTTGCAACCGGCAAGAACGGCAGCGATGCCTGGTACCAGAGCTACACTCAAATGGCTCTTGACGCCGCCAAGGATTTGTGGAAACAGGGTGGTATTCCGGCCTTTACCTGGCACTGGAAGGACCCCAGCGACCAAATTGACGCTTTCTACACCAAGTCCGGCAACGCAAAAGAATTCACCGACTTTGACTTCACCAAGGGATTCGCCGATCCCGCCTGCACCGCAAACTGCACCTGGAATACTGAATCTGAAACCTACAAGCAGCTCGTAAGCGACATTGACGAAATCGCCGACATGTTCCTCGGCCTGCAGGATGCCGGTGTCGCCGCCATTTTCCGTCCGCTCCACGAAGCAAGCGGCAAGTGGTTCTGGTGGGGCACCAAGGGTGGCGCCGCCTTCCAGGCTCTCTACAACCTCGTCTATGACGAAATGGTTTCCGTGAAGGGCGTAAAGAACCTCGTATGGGTATGGAACCCCGAATACAGCAAGGACACCGATTGGAATCCGGGTGCCACCAAGTACGACGTAATCAGTCTCGACATTTATAACGCCTGGGATTACACCAGCCTGTACACCAAGGCCTACAGCGAACTGACCACCAACTACGGCAGCGACAAGATTCTCGCCGTTTCCGAAAACGGTTCCATTCCAGACATGTCCACCATGAAGGCCAACAACACCGTATGGTCCTGGTGGATGCCCTGGTACCAGACTTGGGACGGCAAGTACCTCGACCAGACCGTAGAAACCGTCTGGAAGGCTAACTTGGAAAGCCCCTGCACCATCAGCCTCGAAAGCATGCCGGGTTGGGACAAGTACACCATTTCGAACGCCCCCGTGGCCGCCTGCGATGCTGGCTACAAGCTGGGCAACCTCGACACCGTCCGCGTTGTCGAAGAAAAGTTCCCGGGCGACTTGGCAACGAACGGCTGGCTGCAAGCAAAGATTTCTGCCAACGCAGAAGACACCGCCAAGGGCAACGTAGTCATTCTCGAAGGCAAGGTTCCTGATCTTTCTTCTGCCAAGAAGTTGACCCTGAAGGTCTACAACGCCAACGAAATGTCCGGCATCTGGTTTACGGTGGCATTCCTTACCGGAGCTCCGGATTGGGCATGGGCACAACCCGAAGGTTGCTGGGTAAATGCAGGTGATTCGACCCTCTGCGAGATCGACCTTACCACAACCGCTAAGGATCAGGTGGTTTTGACCGCAGACGAATACGCCACCTTCATGAAAAATATCTCCAAGGTTTATCTCGAAATCTACGCTGAAGGTTTCAATGGTACCGTCTACTATGATGACGTAACGGTTGACGGTTCCATCCTCATCAACGATTTCAACAAGGCCCAGACCATCAAGGTTGAAGAAGGCCAGAAGCTCGCGGTAAAGGTTCTCACGGCAGGCAGCAGCGCCATCAAGCCGGTCGCCAAGGTTGCTTCCACCGCCAAGCTGAGCGTCTCGGGCAAGACCGTTTCTCTCACGACTGCAAAGGCAGGCCTCGTATCTGTCGAAGTATTCGGACTGAACGGCAAACGCGCGGCAACGCTCTACAAGGGTAACCTCGCCGCTGGCACAAGCGCCTTCAGCCTCGCCGACATGCCCAAGGGCCGCTACATTGTACGCGTCAAGGGCGCAGGCATTGCAGCCACCCAGCCGGTCTTAATCAAGTAAGTTTCTCTTCATGACTCCTAGAATCCCCGTGGTTTAACGCAAGTTGGCCGCGGGGATTCTTCTTTTTAGGCTACGTTTTTCAGAAAGAAGAAAAATAATGTATTTTAAAATAAAACGGAGGTGGTATGAATTTCTATAAATTTTTAACAGCCACAACATTAGCCCTTTCAACCTATTCCATGGCGGAAGCTTTGCGTTTCGAAGCCGAAGACGCCATTCCAGCTGATGACCACAAAATAGAAACCGTTGCCGAATCCAAGGCCTCTGGCGGCAAATACGTGGAAATGGCAGACGGGAATCTTCTCTTTACCGTAGACATTCCTAGCGATGGCTACTACACACTTTACGTCAACTATTTGCTCCCCACCGAACGGGGAAACAAGACCCAGAATCTGACATTGAACGGCAGCTCGGCCGGACAGGTCACCTTCGGCCCCAGCGATGAATTCGCCAAAATCAAGGCCGCAGGCAAACTAAAACTTTCCAAGGGTAAAAACACCATCGGCATTACTCATTCTTGGGGATGGGTTGCCGTAGACTTCATCGAACTCACGGAATACGAGGCGACCCCCTGGAATATTAGTCCAAAGCTCGTCACTCCGGAACCCACCGAAAGCGCTCAGAAGCTCTACAACTTCTTGCTTACGAATTTCGGCAAGCGTACCATCAGCGGCGTGATGACCGAGCGTCCCTTCGAAAACGATGGCAATTACACCCCGCAAGATTTTGACACCCAGACCGAACTCAGCTACATCAAAAAAGCGAGCGGAAAGAACGTAGTTCTCGTCGGTTTCGACTTTTTGCATGCATCTGGCAAGAATTCCGATCAGCAATGGTATCAGGGCTACACGCACGCTTCCCTGGAAATGGCAAAGACCGTATGGAAGAAGGGCGGCATTCCGCAATTCAACTGGCACTGGAAAGACCCGACTCATAAGATTGAAGCGTTCTACACGCAATCGGGCGATGACAAGTCTTACACCGAATTCAGCATCGGTCTCGCTTACGACACCACCACCGGCAAGTGGAAAACCGATAGCGACGAATACAAGGCCATTATGCGCGACATAGAAATAATCGCCGATTCCCTGCTAACGCTCCAGAAAGAAGGCGTTGCCGTGCTGTGGCGTCCGCTTCACGAAGCAAGCGGTAAATGGTTCTGGTGGGGCACCGACGGCGCCAAAGCCTGCGTGGCCTTGTACAAGCTCATGTTCGATACTTTTGTGAACAAAAAGGGACTGCATAACCTAATTTGGGTCTGGACCACCGACGAAGCACCAGATGCATTGGATTGGTACCCCGGTGACGAATATGTAGACGTGGTGGGCCGTGACTACTATTACTATCCCCGCGAAGCGAACCATGCTTCCCTCGTGAGTTCCTTCGAAAAAATCAAGGATATGTACGGCGCCAAGAAAATCGTCACACTTTCCGAAAACGGCTCCGTGCCCTACCCCGACGAAATGAAGGCTGATGGAGCCAACTGGAGCTGGTTCATGCCGTGGTACGGCGACTACGCCATGGAAGGCTGGGCAAACGACAATACCGCCGAAAGTTGGAAGACCGTGATGAACAATAATTACATCATCACGCTTGAAGACATGCCCGGCTGGGACAATTACGAAATGCAGACGACCGTGATCGCCACCGCCAAGAAAGCGGCCCCAGCAATCCAACTTGTCGGTCGCGATTTGCAGGTGAACTTGAACGCTTCCACGGCACAAGTCTCAATTTACGACTTGCAGGGAAACCGCGTGCTCGCGAGAAAGATGAGCCAGAACGGCACGATTGCGCTTTCACGCCTCGCCCACGGACCGTACCTAGTACGTATCCAGGCAAATGGTATGACTCAGAACCACAAAATTACGCTAAAATAAGCATTTTTCACTAAAAAGCGCCCTTCAGGCTATTGCGGAAAAGACAACGTCTTTTCCGCTTTTTTGCTTGCAAAATGAAAATCGCGGCCATTCGAAGGTATATTTAAGGCATAAATTAAGGAGTGTTGTATGGGATGTAAAACTCTGACGGTTTTTGCCGTCTTGGCGGCGGTTGCACTTGCTTTCGCAGCCCCCACCAAATACGAAGCAGAAAAACAGGCGGGAGTTTCCGCAGCAGATATAACCACAGACGATGAAGGCGCCAAGTACGTCACGCCCGCCGATGCGGCCGGCATGACGTTTACCGTCAAGGTCGAAGAAACCGCCGTCTACGATATTACCACCAAGGTACTCATCAAACAATACGCTTGGTTTAATTCCAAGATTGTCGTAAACGGCGCAGAGGCCGGGTCTCTGCTTACCAAACCGGTCACCTGCGATTCCGCATTTGTGATTACCGCTTCTGCCAAAATGCGTGCAGGCGAAAATTCCATCACTGTAGGTAACGGTGGCGCTCTTGGCGTGGACTACATTACCGTTGAACGCCACCCCGACCCGGTATTCAATATCGGAACAGCACCTGTCACGCCGAACGCGAGCGAAAGCGCCCGCAAGGTCTATTCTTTCCTGCGCGAAAACTTCGGCAAAAAGACCATCAGCGGCATGATGATTAGCGATCAGAATTTCAACTACGATTACGGCAACATGCGGCTCATTCCGCCCGGCGGCTGCACGCCTGCGGATTCTTGCAAGTACACTGACGCAGAAGTCAAATGGACGGGCCAAACCGACATCGCCGAATTCTACAAGCGTAGCGGTCACTACCCCGCCATCGGCGGCTTCGACATGCTGTTTGCAGCTGGTGGCCACCACGAAGAAGGCTGGTTCCGCGGCTACACCGAAAACAACCTGCTCATGACCGAAGACCTGTGGAAAATGGGCGGCATTCCGACTTATACCTGGCACTGGAAGGTGGGCGAAGACACCGTGTTCTACACGCAGGGCTCCCCCGCAGGCTTTAACAACCCCGGCTGCACCGAAGGCGTCATGGGCACTTCGGGCACAAACACCTGCTTTAACTACACCAAGGCTTTCAAGGGCGACAAGTGCCAAGAAATTGATGAAACCTCTCAGGAATACAAGGACATCGTCGCTGACGTAGACATTGTTTCGGGCTACTTCAAGCAGCTCGAAGAAAAGGGAATCGCCGTCGTATGGCGTCCCTTGCACGAAGCGAGCGGCGGTTGGTTCTGGTGGGGTACCGCAAGCCCCGAATGCTATGTGCAGCTGTACCGCCTGGTATTCGATCGCATGGTCAAGACAAACAAGCTCACCAACCTAATCTGGGTCTGGAACATCAATACCGACCCGAAATTCGGTTACGACTACAGCGCCCTGAATGCAGCATGGTACCCGGGCAATGCATACGTAGACATTGTCGCAGTCGATATTTACGACCCGCTGAACGACCACAATTCTGCCGCCAATTACTACAACAAGATTGTAAGCGACGTGGGCACGAACAAGATGATTGCCTTGAGCGAAAACGGCGCCATTCCGGACATCGACAGCATTGCCGAAGACAAGGCTTATTGGAGCTACTGGATGACTTGGAGCCAGACCTGGAGCGGAAATTTCTTGGAAAAGACGACCACCGAAATGTGGAAAAAGAATCTGGATGACGAGCGCATTATCGCTCTCGACGACATGCCCGGCTGGGACAAATACACTGCCGAGGTCAAGACCTTCCGCAGTACAACTACAATCAAACTAACAATTTCGTTGCAAGGCAACAACCTGAACATCACCATACCGCAGGCCGGTCACACAAGCATCGCTCTCTTTGATATGCTAGGTCACAAGGTAGCAAGCCTCGCCAAAGGCAACCTACCCGCAGGCACCCAGCAATTCAACCTAGACGGCATCGCCAGCGGCAACTACATCGTGCGCGCCAAGAACGGCACTGCAGGCTACGCGCAGAGAATCAGAATCACTTCCATAGAAAAGTGATTAAAACAGTGATTTAATCACTGTTTTAACCACCTCTAAAATTTTTCACAATGGCGAATTTTAATAAAATTCACCATTTTTGCTATTGGCACACAATTTGCATTATGAAGGGCAAAACTAAACTAGGTATTGACAATGACTAGCTTAAAAATTATTTTTAGGTTATTAGGGTCAAGAGTGCTGCCTTTATGCGGTGCGTCGAGTTATCTCGCTTGGCTCTCTTCTTTTTTATGGGGGCTAAATGCATCTGTTATATGCAGATGATTCAGGCGTTGTATCGGACCCCAATGTAAAATATAGCGTTTTGGCAGGGTTTGCAACTTTTGAGAATCAAACCTATTGGATTCAAAAAGCTATAGACTCAATTATGGAAAAGCATCTTGGGCGAAGCGATATTGAATTACATGCCAGCCCCATAAGAAGCGGGAAAAGCTTTTGGCGCAGTGTTCCAAAAACAACAAGAGATTCCATTTTATTTAGCAGTCTTTCATACATCAGGGATAATTATCCTCGTCAATTCATTTTGTTTGGAGCTGTAATAAACAATAAGAAGGAAAGTGTTTCAGAGGAACTATTTTCTCAATTGACAAGCCGTTTTGACAAATTTCTCAAAAGGAAATTTATCAAGCATGGAGAATCCGCTAGAGGCTTATGCATTTTTGACAAGTCAAAAATGGAAAATCAATATCAAAATTGGTCTAGAATTTATCAGACACTAGGAAATCGTTGGAACGAAAGGCTAAACAACTTTGCAGAAGTCCCTTTATTTTTGGACTCTTCTATATCCCGATCTATACAGCTTGCTGATTTAATCGCATTTTCACTATATCGTAATTTTGAGCACTCGGACGATTCTTATTATTCAATTATTAAGGATTGCTTTGATCAAGAAAAAAGCCAAATACATGGATTATTCGTAGCTGAATAACATCAAATTTCATTTCTAAGGGATAAATTTCTATCTTTCCCCACATGGAAAAGAAGCACCCCCTTTATTTTACGATCCACGGTCACTTTTACCAGCCGCCTCGTGAAAACCCCTGGACTGGCGTTATCGAGAACCAGCCCAGCGCGCGCCCCTTTCACGACTGGAATGACCGTATTGCTAGTCAGTGTTATAGTCCCAATTCTGCAAGCCGTATTTTGAGCCCCCAGGGCCGTATTGTTGACATTGTCAACAACTACGATTTTATGAGTTTCAACATGGGTCCGACCCTTATGGGATGGATCCGCACCAATACTCCTGACACCTACAAGCGTATTCAGGAAGCCGACAAGCAGAGCCAAGAACGCCTGAACGGCCACGGCAACGCCATTGCCCAGGTGTACAACCACATCATTATGCCGCTCGCCTCTGCCGAAGACAAAAAGACGCAGATTCGTTGGGGTATCGAAGATTTCAAGTTCCACTTTGGCCGCATGCCCGAAGCCATGTGGCTTGCCGAAACAGCCATCAACTTTGAAACGGTGGTGGAACTCATCAAGGCCGGCATCAAGTTCACCATCCTTTCACCCACCCAGGCAGACAAGTTCCGCAAACTGGGCGATACCGAATGGACTGGTTGCAGCAACACCGACATTGACACCACCCGCCCCTACCGCATTTACCCCCGCGACAAGGAAGGCAACCTCGTTTGCGACGGCTACCTGGACGTATTCTTCTACAACCCCTGGCTTTCTTCTGCCGTAGGTTTTGAGCACCTGCTCCGCAACGCCGAAACATTCGGCAACCGCATCAAGGACGCCTGGGACGACAAACGCAAGGACCCGCAGCTGGTGAGCATCGGTACCGATGGCGAATCCTACGGTCACCATGAGCCCTTCGGCGACATGTGCGCCGCCTGGCTCTACAACCACTACGCACCGGAACACAATATGGTGCCGGTGAACTACGGTTGGTTCTTGGAAGAGTTCCCGCCCGAACACGAAGTCCTGCTCAAGAATTTCTACAGCGAAGGTTGCGCCTGGAGCTGCGCCCACGGCGTTGGACGCTGGTACCGCGATTGCGGATGCTCGACAGGCGGCGGCCCGGA
This sequence comes from Fibrobacter sp., assembly GCA_017530965.1. Taxonomy (GTDB): domain Bacteria; phylum Fibrobacterota; class Fibrobacteria; order Fibrobacterales; family Fibrobacteraceae; genus Fibrobacter. The sequence goes on along the minus strand of JAFXLS010000164.1, from coordinate 20,210 downwards.
CTGGAACCAGAAATGGCGCGGTCCGCTCCGCGATGCATTCAACCACCTGAAAAAGCTGGCCGACGATATTTTCGTACGCGAATTCGAGAAAATCTCGAAAGTGGAACCGTGGGAAGCACGTAACAACTACGTTGAAGCCCTGGTGGCCCCCGAAGACGAATCCCGCATCAAGGCCTACCTCGAAAAGACGGTCAAGGATCCTAACGACGCCGATATGTGCGCCAAGGCCATCCGCCTCTTGGAAATCCAGAAGTTCTGCCTGTTCAGCTTCACAAGCTGCGGCTGGTTCTTCAACGACATCGAAGGCCTGGAACCGGTACAGAACATGCGTTACGCCCTCCGTGCCATGGAGCTTCTGGAACCCTTCTTGCCTTATGGTCACCATATCAAGAACGAGGTCATCAGCATTCTCGCCCGTGCCACCAGTAACGAACACAAGTGGAACGGTGCCGAAGTATTTACCAACTACGCCGAAGAAAAGGTGCCGGTGGTCGTGAAGGAAATGGCCGAACAGGCCGCCATGTTCCATTTGAATCTGGAAGATGACTCCGAAAAGAACAAGAAGATTGTCGCCACCAAGATTGCTTCTCGCAGGCGCCAGACCCTTGTACGTACGGAGTATTACGACAAGTTTATCAACGAACGCCGCATTTCCACGGTGCTGGCCATTACTGACATGCTGGGACGCATTAACCTGGTGGTTGCCGACGGTGAAAACCAGCAGAACGGCCTCAAGTTCGTCGAAAACCCCAACATGAGCACCCAGGAACTGCAGAACGTGTACCCCACCGCCTACGTGGTGCGTATGCGCAACCTCATGAGCGATTCCATCAAGCGCATCAACCAGATTTCGACCAAGAAATACTTGAACGACCTGACAGAATCCTTCTCTAACTTTGCGCTTTCCCACGGGCTATCCATCGACAGCCTTGCGGATCTGGACCATACTCTGCCAGACACCATGCGTAAAATTCTTTCGCTGGAAATCAACTCCAAAATCCACCACCTTGCGCTGGAATACAAGGAAAACGATGACCAGAAGATTTTCGACGAGATCAAGGACCTGATTGACGAAGCGAACGCCTTGCATACCCATTATTCCTTTGGCGGAACGGGTCGCATGTTCCATGCAAAGCTTATCAAGTTGATCAACTCCGTAATCGAAAGTTTCGACGCAGATTCCGTCCACCACATTACGGGGCTTATCACCGTTGCCGACTGGCTCAAATTGGAAATCGACAAGACCAGCCTTGAAAACAAGGTATTCCCCGCTTACCAGGAATACATCAAGGATCCGGCAGGCAAGCTTTCGGCCCTGAAGCCCATGTTCAGCTGGTTGAACTTTGAGGTGTAAAAGCATGTACAAGATGTCCGAAAAGCCGTTAATTCGCGCCGACGAAATTCGCGAGCGGGTGGCAACGCTGGCCCGCGAAATTGTGGACGTTTACGACTACGACATCCTGCTTTCGGCCCTCACCGGGGCCTACATGTTCACCGCCGATCTCAACCGTGAAATGGCAAAGGCCCAAGGCGCAAAGGCATACAATAAGGCAATTGCCTTCATCAAGGCCTCCAGCTACGGCAATTCCACAACTTCTAGCGGCAAGCTTCAGGTACGCGGTCTCGAAAAAATCGACCTCAAGGGCAAAAAAGTCCTGATGGTCGACGACATCGCCGACACGGGAACCACCCTGCTCGGGCTCGTAAATCTGCTCAAGGAATCCGGAGCCCAAGAGGTCCGTACCTGCGTTTTACTGAACAAGCAGGAGCGCCGCGAAGTCGAAATCTTGGCAGATTTTGTAGGTTTTGAAATAGCAAATGAATTCGTGGTAGGCTACGGCCTCGACTACGCCGAAAATTACCGTTCTCTACCAGAAATTTGGACTCTACAGGAGACAGACTAATATGGCAAACAACGATTTAGATGACGTCCGACTCCATGCCACCCAAGCCTTCGAAGCTGTTGAACGCAGCTACAACAAGATTGGTCGAGGCAAACGTTTCTTAATTAATCTTAGCGTATGCCTGCTGTTCTTTATTGCGGGTTTTATCACATGCAACATATTCAATAGCATTCCCAACGAAGGCATTATTGAACGCGTGGCAGCCCAACCCGACATGCCCAACAAGTGCAAGTACCGCTACGACCGAGCCATGGAATACGCCATTATGCATGAATGCGTTTTCGGCAAGGGCGTGCCCGGTAGCGAAAAGACCCTCATCCAGAGAATCAACTATTGCACCTGCGCCTTGGAAAGTGTCCAAAAGAAAAAGCCCTACCAGAAAATGTTCGAAAACAACCTCGTAGACTTTACCTTCAAAATCCGCGAAGAAAACCTTTGCCGCGAAAACAAGGTGATTCCCTCTCTGGATGACGAAGAAGACGATACGAAGGACAAGGCTAAGAAATGACCGTCGAAGAGATTGAACAGAAAATTCGCTGCGAAGCCGAAAAGCTGGTCCATGACGAACCGCTTTCGGTGCTGATGATTACGGAACAAATTCTTAATAGCAAGAATTTTGGCGCGATGCTTTCGGTTACTCTTTCGTGTCAGCTCGCAGGCGAAGTTATTGACCGTACCGAACTTGAAAAGGTCTTCGGAATTCTTTACCTCAAATACCCGGAACTGGTAACTTGCGCAGGCAAGGACTTGTACGCTACAGTCCTTCGCGATCCGGCTTGTACGAGTTTTTTGGAACCGCTTCTGTTCTTCAAGGGTTTCCAAGGTTTGCAAGCTTACCGCGCAGCCCACGCCTTGTGGCTCGAAGGTCGTTCGTTCCCAGCCAAGATGCTCCAAAGCATCATTAGCCGCAAATTCGGCATGGACATTCACCCGGCAGCCAAAATCGGTCACGGTCTCTTGATTGACCATGCCACAAACATCGTGATTGGAGAAACCGCGGTCGTCGGTAACAACGTAAGCTTCTTGCACGGCGTGACCCTCGGCGGTACCGGCAACGAAGTCGGCGACCGTCATCCTAAAATCGGAAACGGCGTGATGCTCGGCGCCCACGCACAGCTGCTCGGCAACATCCACATCGGCGATGGCGCAAAAATCGGCGCAGGCGCCGTGGTGGTGAGCGATGTTCCGGCACACACGACTTACGCAGGCGTCCCTGCTGTACAAGTCGGCAAGCCACACGACGACATGCCGAGCTTCAACATGCAACAGGACTTTACGCAGGACTGCAAGTAAACTGTGGTTTCTGTTTAGGACGAGACTGCCATCCTGAGCGAAACGAAGTGTAGTCGAAGGATCTTTAGATGAAGAAAGCAGACAAAATAGAATTCATCAGTGAAACGCTCGATGAACTGTTTCCTAATCCGCCGATTCCCTTGGACTATAGCGACCCCTACACGCTCCTTGTCGCTGTCGTGTTGAGCGCCCAGTGCACCGACGCCCGCGTCAATCTCGTCACCAAGGAACTTTACAAGAAGGCGAAAACTCCCAAGGCCATGGTGAAACTCGGCGTCGAAAAGATTACCGAAATCATCAAGCCCTGCGGCCTTTCTACGACAAAGGGCAAGAACATTTTCAATCTGTCCAAGATTCTTGTCGAAAAATATGACAGCATTGTCCCGCAGACCTTCGAGGAACTCGAAGCACTTCCCGGAGTCGGTCACAAGACGGCAAGCGTCATGATGATCCATGCTTTCAACGTCCCGGCCTTCCCCGTGGACACCCACATTCACCGTCTCGCCAAACGTTGGGGACTTTCCGACGGATCTTCTGTAGAGCAGACAGAAAAGGATTTAAAGAAAATTTTCCCCGAAAACGAATGGGAAAAGCGCCATCTGCAAATCATCCTATTCGGGCGCACATACTGCAAGGCTCTGGGGCACAAGCCCGAAAACTGCCCTATCTGCAGCAAGCTGTAATTACTCTAAATTCTTTCGTTGGTAGAACCAGTAATAAAACAGGCTCCAACCACCCCACAGCACGCAAAGCCACATTCCCACATAGCCTGCGGTATATACGGCATTTGCAATCGTATCGTACTTGAGCAACAGCCCCATTTCTGACAGGATAAAGTTCCAGTCATGAAAACCGTACGGAGCTTCGGCACCGGTGCCACCGCTAATGAGCATCAATTTCATATGCAAGGCATCATCGATGTACACAGCCACATCGATGAAATTTTCGAAAGCCCACCAAAGAGCCACCGATGCCCCCAAAATATCGCGAGGTTTAATCCACAGGGCAAAGCAGAATACGAGCGGCATAATAATCTGGAACAGCGAACCGCCCAGCGAATGTAACACACGATTTCCGAAAATCGAAAACACCAAGTGCCCCGTTTCGTGCACAGGCAGATTCAAACAATGCAAATATTGCGCAATCCATGCGTCATAACCATCACGCATCAATTGCACTGTAAAGAAAATCATCGCAACCACAAGCAACAATCGAAAGGGAACAAAATGCGCACCACCCAGAGTTTTCGGGTACAGCAAAAACTGGACTACCATAGGCCAGGAGCCCGGATCGTCCAAACAAAAAGTCGACGGTTTTTTATGCTTTACCGTCACTAGATTCAAACGCACTTGCTCTGTCGCCTTTTGTTTTTCCATCACCCTAAATATACCCAAAAACTTACAACACGGAACATTTCATCCCTAAAACCATATCATTTACGCACACATCCTATTTCCCCTTTTCTTTTTTTCATTTCAGGGGCAAACAGAAATGCAAAATAAAGCTATTTTCAATCAAAATTTGGAGTTCTGAAATAATGAAGAAAATTACTACAGCAGCCCTCGCTGCAGCTACAATCGCCACAGCGGCAAACATTACCGTAGATCCGAGTGCAACCAAGCAAGAAATCATCGGCTTCGGCGGCGCATCCGTCTATTACCAGAACTGGATTGCCAACCTGCCCGCCGAAGACCAAGAAGTTCTTTTCGACACCGCCTTCACGGGACTGAACCTTTCCCTCCTCCGCGTCGCGAACTGGCTCCAGGACGGAAGCAAGGACCTGACCGATGACATCAATATTATCAAGGCAGCCCAAAAGCGACTCGGCAGCCACCTGAAAATCGAGATGTCCAGCTGGAGCGCTCCCGGCAACCTTAAGCCGAGCGGCAGTCTCAACGGCTATGAAGGTCATTCCAAATCGGACAAGACCCTGAAAAAGACCAACGGAGACGCTTATGGCTCCTACGCATACACCGACTTTGCAAACTGGTGGAAGAAGAGCCTTGAATCCTACGCCGCACAGGGCATCGTTCCGGACTACATCAGCCTCCAGAACGAACCGGACATGGAAGCGAATTACGAAGAAACCTTGTTCGAGCCCACGGAAACAGATGAAATCGCTGGCTACAAGGAAGCCCTGAACGCCGTCTACGACGCCGTCAAGGGAAAAGCAAAAATCCTGGGCCCCGAACCTCTCGGAATCGGATACGGCAACTTTGACAAATACGCTCAGGCTCTCGATGCCAACAAGTTGGACGGTTACGCCTACCATCTGTACCATGCAATGAGCGGCGACAACTCCGGCACCAACTACCTGAATCCGGAAAATTTCCGCGCCCCCATGAAATCGATTGCCGATACATACGGCACAAAGCCCATTATCATGACGGAATTCTGCCCGATGCTTGACGAGCCTCGCGAAGAGGATATGCTTGGACTCGCCCATATCATGCAGATTGGCTTCACCGACGGAAAACTAGGTGGTTACGTCGCCTGGCAACTTTTCTACGGTTATCATGCACAAATGATCGGCGTGTGCCCCGGTGCTGGCTGGGACCTCACCGGGGATGGCAGATACGTGTGCGAAGGAAAGGAAATCAAGATTTTCCCCGAATACCATGCCATGCGCCACTACTCCAAGTTCGTGAACCCAGGATGGAAAGTGATCGGTGCCACGAGCGACAACAGCAATCTGTATACAGTCGCATTCCGCAGCGCAAACGGTGACTCCATCACCGTGGTTGCCATAAACAAGTCCTCTACAACGGAACTGAGCATTCCTCTCGACAACTATACGGCGCACTACGCCGTACAATCCGTCGAAAACGGCGACAAGAGCAAGGAGATTTCGCCCACAGAAACAATTTCTGCTCCGGCAAAATCCATCACGACTGTCGTATTCATTTCGGATACCCCAAGCAACATCCGCACCCCTATCGCATCGAACCTGGCAAACGACCAGAACGCCACCGCAAAGGTGTTCGACCTGAACGGCAACCTCGTGTGGAGTGGCCTCAAGGGCCAGGCTCTGAACGCCGACGGCACGCTCCGCCTGAACCTCCGCCAGAGCATGTACCTGGTGAAGACGAACGCCTCGACCATCAAGGCTGTGAAAAAGTAATGTGAGGTGTGTAATGTGGAATGCATGACGATTATCTTCTAATTTCACACATCACATTACACATTAAAAAAGCAGAAAGCCTCCGCTAAGCGGAGGCTTTCTGCTTTTTGCGGAGCGTAAGCGACGCCATTACCCTTCTTCGAGAGCTTCCTTGAATTCATCTACAGTAGCGATGTATTCGTCGATCTTATCTTCCTTGGAATCAAGGTAAGAAAGAATCTGTTCCAAATGTTCCTTCTTGAACACAGCCTTCAACTGGCGAGAAGCATGACCACGGTAACCCCATTCCTTGAGGATTTCGTCGGTCACCACGAAAGCGTCGTTCATAGAAACGAAACGCATCGGACCATAAACAGCCCAGTTGTGTTCCATCTGCATGCATTCCGGTTCCTGGAGTTCCGGGTTAGCCATGTAACGCTGGATGTGGCGGGTACGCACGTCCTTGATCTTGTCGACGCGCATGTAACCCATAATCAAATACTTGTTGCGGAGTTCAGAATCGCTCAGGCCTTCGTAACGGGTGCCGAACAGAATATAGCGGCTTTTTGCCTTGAGGATTGCGTTAATCGCCTTCACGTTATAGCAGCTCATCAGGCCATAGGTGCTGGTTTCGTAGTTGGGTTCATAAAGGAAACCCTTACCGTTTTCGTTGAGCTGGTCGCGGACCGGCATTTCGGACTGGTGGCTGGTTTCGACGTAAAGCAAGCTACCTGCAGCATTACCGCGGTAGTCCTGCCAACCTTCGAGATTGATCTGTGTTTTAGGCATTTGTCATCCACTCTAGTTAGGTTAAACTTTGGGAACCCCGAACTTTAGGCCCGGAGTCCCCTTTTTATATAAATCTTACAAACGGACTACATATGGCAGTCCGATGCTTATTTTCAATATGCAAGATACAAATTTATAAGCTAAAAAGTGATAGATTCCGCCGAAAAACCGGTCATTCCAAAGAGAGATGCCCCTTTTTCGAAGAATTTCGCCGTATCGGTGGTCAGGAACCGAGTTTTTCCATTTTTTGTAAGGAGACATTCCATTTCCGGGTGGCGATTCAGGTAGTCCACCGTCTTTTCAGAAACAATATCCCCCTGGAACACCAGCTTTACCTTTTCCGGGAGAGCGGCACGAATAGCCCCCTCCAGCAATGGATAATGGGTACAAGCTAGCAACACCGTATCGATGTCCGGATCCTCGGCCAGCAGGGCGTCCACGTCCTTTTTCACAAAGAAGCGGGCCCCTTCGGATTCCCGTTCGCCATATTCCACCAGGGGCACCCACATGGGGCAGGCATGCTGCGTCACCTTGAGGTCCGGGAAGAAATGGTTGATTTCGATCAGGTAACTGCCCGAAGACACCGTACCCGCTGTACCGAAAATGCCGATATGGCCAGACTTGCTGAACTTGCCGATTTCTTCGGCGGTGGGCCGCACAATGCCAAGCACACGCTTGTCAGGGAATTCATACGGTAAAACATCTTGCTGAATGCTACGCAGCGCCTTGGCAGATGCCGTATTACACGCCAAAATCACCAGGGGGCAGCCGCGGCTGAACAATTCACGAACCGCCTGCAAAGTGTAGCGGAAAATCGTCTCGAAACTGCGGGAGCCATAGGGGGCTCTAGCGTTATCACCCAGATAAAGGTAATCGTACTGCGGAAGCGCCTTCTGCAGGTTCTTTAAAATAGTCAGCCCACCAAAACCCGAATCGAAAACGCCTATCACAGGGCATCCTCCATCATCTTGTGAACCATGGGGAGCAAATTTACCTTCGGGTCAAATTTTTCATTTTCCTTGCGGCATTCCAGAACATCAACGGGCGAAAGGACTTTCACATTCACCTTGCAACGGCTTACATCCTTACGACGTTCCCACACAGGGCCCGAGCCCGTAATCACCAATGGTAACATGAAGGCATTGTTTTCGCAGGCAAAGCGGAATACCCCACTCTTGAAACTTCCGAGTGCTCCGGTCTTACTGCGGGTCCCTTCGGGGAAGATAAAGACGCGTACGGCGTTTCCCCTTTCGGCAATGGCCTTACGTACAGCCTTGGCAGCACCGCCCTTTTCACGGTTCACCAAGATACAACCGATTTTTAGCATCCAAAAATGCAAAAACGGAATGCGTCCCAACGACTTTTTCGCAACAAAGCCCACGGTCTTCTGGAGAGTCAAGAACACAATCGGAATGTCCGCAAAAGAATTGTGGTTTCCGACAACGAACACTGGGCGGTTCCAATCGACTTTACCGAGCTGCGCCTGATCTTCAATCGTCAAGTCTACCCGCAAAACCTTCATACAGAATCTTGAAAAATCCTGAATCTTAAGGTCAAGCCATGCATCAAAATTTTTTCCGTGATAAAGCTTGGCAAACGGGAGCGTCAGTATATAAAAAAGCATATACCCCAAAACCGCCACCGCAACATAAATTTTAAACAAGAAAACAGGCATAAAAGCAACCGAGTTATTTTTCGATTCTTTAGGCAAAAAACGGGAACGTCTAAATCGGCGCAACCGGCCTTTCCAGAATCTACGCTTGCAATATAACAAAAACAGGCAGGCCTCGGCGCGGGTCACCCCTACGTAATAAAGCCTTCGTTCCTCATCTAGCTGGCGTTTTCGGGCCTTGCGGTCACCCGTACATTCTCCGGGCGTAAGTTTTTCGCAAAGTCCCGCATAATACACCACAGCATACTGGAGCCCCTTGGAAGCATGCACAGTTTCGACATGCACGCCGTCTTCAACAGTCACCTCGGGCGTTGCAGCTCCGTTTTCCATCTCGCCCACACCCGTTACCACATCGCCTGCAACCGGAATATTGTAATCGCGGAGCGCCTGCTCGTAATAAAGACGTTGCCGGTTGTAGCGAACGAGAATTGCAAAGTTCTTCCAAGCAAGGTCGTAGCCTTCGCGAAGTTCCTTGACAGACAGAACAATTTTCTGGATTTCTTCGACAGGGTTGTCGGACTCCCAGATTTCGGGTTTGCGGTTTTCCTTATAGAGCGGGTTTCCACCGGAGCCGTTCAGGTTTCCCGCCCGAAGCATCTTGCGCAAATGAATCGGCTTGTTCTTGAAGATGCCATTGGCGAGATAAAGTACATTCGGCACCGAGCGGTAATTCCATTCCAAGCGAATCTGTGTGGACTCCTTGAAGTCTTCGCAAAAGCGTTCAATATTCCCGATATCGGCACCGCGGAATCCATAGATGGCCTGGTCATCATCGCCTACCACAAACAGTTGCTTTCTTTCGCCGAGCAAGCCTTTCACCAAACGGTACTGAGAAGGATTTATATCTTGGTATTCGTCCACCAGAATCTCTTTCCATAGCTCACGAAAATAATCCCGCGCAGCCTCGTTGGTTTCAAGCAACTGAATTGCCGAATAAATCAAGTCTTCGAATACGACTTGTCCCGACTCCAGCACCGCCTCGCGGAGCGGTTGCAGCTTCGCCGAAACCGCCGCCCCGTAGCAGTCCGAAAACAGGTTCTCCCGCGACACCTTGACTTTCAACTTGAGCTTCGAAAGCGCCTGCGTGAATTCACGTTCCGACGATTCCGTCGGCACAGGCATTTTCTTGAAACCCAAGAGTTCGTAAGCCGGGCATTCGCCACCCGCACCATTCGGCACCTTGCATTTAAGCATATACAGCGCAAGTGAATGGAACGTACACAGCCGCACTCCCGCATTCGGGAACAGCTTCTGCACGCGCTCCCGCATCTCGGCGGCGGCCTTTGCGGTGAAAGTCAGCGCCAGTATTTTTTCAGGTTCTACACCGCAAAGAATCCTGTACTGGATTCGCTTGGTCAAGACGGAAGTCTTGCCCGAGCCGGCCCCCGCCAGAATCAATAGTTGCGCACCTCGTTCATGGTCGTGCAGCACCGCTGCACGCTGGTCAGAATTCAATCCCTTGAGGATTTCCTCAGCGTCCATAACGCCTCATATGGAATGGGGCGAAGTACATGTAAGTCGCCACCGCTATCTAAAAACCGTCGCAAGCCTTTGCTGGCTTACGCCGTCGAATTAATTCGGTTCGCCAGCCGTCCTAGCAACAGGCGTATTTGCCGCAGGAGTTCCGCCGAGCAAAAATACGAATGCGCCAAACAAGCTCAGCAACAGGCTTACAAAATAAGCGAGCAGCTGAATCACCACCGATTCAAGGCCCGGCACTCCGGCACGTGCAAAAAGCGACTGCGCCAAAAGTTCACGGGGGCCAAAACCGCCAATCGAAATCGGGAGTGCACTCACGATTGCAACCAGCGGGATATAGTAAAAGTACCACGAAATCGAGAGGTCTACACCGACTGCGATTCCGCAAAAATAATGCACCAAGATTCGAAGGCCCTGAGTCACCGCCGAAAGCAAGTTAATAGACGCCAAAAGCTTTACCGAACGGAATTGCTGGAATCGTTCGAACATGTGGATTAGGCGTTCGTTAATCTTTTTCGGAAAAACTTTCGTGAGCACCTTGCACAATAAGCGACCAAGCCTACGGCTGCAAAGGGCGGCAAACAGCGCGCAGAACCCCAGAAAAATCCAGACCGAGGGCCACATGAACGAGCGCTGCGCCTCGTCGTGCATAAAGAACAGAAGCCCCATCGCAAGCGCAAACAGCGTAATAAAGAACAACCCATAAAGGCGATCAAAGAATGTGGCCGTAAGCCCAGCGCCCACGGAATCCTGACCGCCCTGCATGCGGATATCGTAAACCTTCTTGGCATCGCCACCCACATTGCCCGGCATAAAGTTATTGAAGAACAAGCCCACGTAATAAAGCTTGAGCAAATGCCCGTAACCGAGCTTCACGTTCTGTTTTTCAAGCAAAAGTTTCCACTGCAGGCATGCCGTAAAGTTCGAAAGTCCAAGGCACAGGAGTGCTACGAATAAGGGCCAAATACTATGCGTACTGAACAGGCGATACAAATCGTCGACGCTCCAGTCCGGCGCCATCACGATGTTTCGATAAACAAAGTAGGCAGGAACAATGGTCACCACCAGCTTCAAGCAAAAAATCAACACCGATTTCAGTCGGCCATTTATTTTACTCATTTCCTCCCCCCACTTGTCGCTCTATAACGGCGTCCTGCAAAAGATCGAGAGTCTTTTCAGCAGCAATGTCCCAGCGGAACTCGCCCGCATAGCTTTTGGCCGCCGCCGAAAGTCTCACACGCAAATCGTCGTCGCTATAAAGTCTGTCCATTTCGGACGCACAAGTATGAAAATCCCCCACCGGGAACAGGAGCCCCGTTTCGCCGTTTCTAACGCTATCGCGAAGTCCCGGCACATCGCTTGCAATCGTCGTCGTTCCAAGTCTTGCAGCTTCTACAACAGTAAGCCCCCAGCCTTCCTTGAAGCTCGTCTGCAAGAGTGCCACCGCATTTCGCAGCAGGGCACGCTTTTTCGACGGCGATACAAATCCCAAAAGTTCAACACGCTCCGTAAGCCCGCGTTCCTTAAGCCAAGCCGGAATCTTTTTCAGGAGCGGGCCATCGCCTGCCACCACAAGCTTTACATCCGGATGGTTCTCGGCAAATTCTTCGAACGCCTCGAGGGCAGTCCAAATTCCCTTGTAGCGGTGCACGCGAGAAAGCCACAAGAAATACGGCGTCGCAGGAACTTCTTCGTTTTCCACAACCTGCGACGGATTCACATCAGAAGTCTCATGGGCTTCGTCAGAACCATTATAGATTACTGAAATGCGGTCTTCGTCAATTCCAATTTCTTCCAGTTCGTACTTGGTACTCGGGCTTACCACCACAAACGGCTGCTTGCGGTAGAACCACGGAATAATCCGTTCGAAGGCCCACACCATAAAGGCTATCGGAAAGGCTGCCTCATGGAATATAGAACCGCGCCATAAATGGTGCATCTGCACCACCACGGGTTTCTTGGTCAAGAACGGCGTAAACAGCGGAAGCTTGTTCAAGTCCTCGACCACCACATCGAAATTGAATTCACGGTCCAGCTTGCGGATATTCATCGCCGTCGTCAGCTGGAACAGCAAATCGCCTCCCTTGCGAATCACCTCGATTCCGTCAACCGTCTCGCGGGCCTTGCAGCCGGCGAACGCCGTCGTCAGGAGCACAACCTTGTGCCCCGCTTCTGCAATCTGCGAAAAAATACGGTGAAGGTGCTTTTCGGCGCCCCCTGCGGCGGGGTGCATCCGGTCGCGGTAATTGACTACAAGGATGTTCATCGGCTAGGGCTTCTTGCCCAAGACTCCAATGCACAACTGCGTGTAGTGCATAAGCGAATTGTTTTCGAGAGAATCAAGAATCTTGTCCTTGACCTTCTGGTATGCAGAACCTTGCAGCGGATACTTCGGGAGCTCGACGCCCACCTTGAAGCCCACTTCGCGCAAAATGCGGTAGAACAGGTTCGGGCGCATCCAGTCGCCATAATCATAAACGCATTCAAAGCCCGCATCGGTCATGAGCTTCTTGAGCTGCGGCATGGTGAACTGCTTTTCCCAACCGGCAAACCACTTGTCCATCGCAATCAGAATATGCTTGATTACAGTGTACGGGTGAACGGTCTGGGGCACGTCGCACAGGCAATGACCGCCATGCTTTAGAATGCGGTAGTTTTCCTTGATCAGCGGGAGCGAATCCTTGAAGTGTTCGGCCAACCCCTGATGGAAAACAAGATCAAAAGTGCAATCCGGGAACGGAGCCTTGAAGGCATCGCCACGCACAAGTTTCAAGTTATCGTAAAGATTATCCTTCGCGCGAATGGCGTCCACAATTTTCAAACTGTTTTCAGCGTAATCGAGCACATAGACGTCAGCACCCAGGCGGGCCAGTTCGGCACTATCGCGACCGGTACCGGCACCCACTTCCAAAACCTTGAGGCCTTCGAGCTTAAAATTCTTCTTAATCGTGTTCAACACCGACGGGGACGAAGGGTAAACCTTGTCCATATCGTTCTTCTGTTGCCAAAATCTGTTCCAGACAGACTGATCAGGTTCTTTAATAGACATAGCGTGTAAAATATACTAATTCGGAATTCAAAATTTGGAATTCAATTTTTGGCGTGAGCCGAAAGCGACTCGTATAAACGAGTCGTGACGGCGAGAGTGAGGCTATATCACATTTTTTTGTTAGAAATAGAGCCGAACGGTCTGTAAAGGGGAAAGTCTCCCCCTAAATACGGCCTCGACTCAGGGCTCCGCCCCTAAAACCCCAACAAGGCGAACCGCGCAACAATCATGCTTGCACAAATTCCGATAGTTCTAAACGCGCTATGTCCGCGAGCTTTTTCGACCAGGCGCAGGCGCCGCGCCGACTGCGAAATTTGTAACGAACGAGCCCCGGTCCCCTGAACGTGTTCAGGGCCCGGCTAGCGAGTGAGCGCAAATCTCGTAAGGAGGCGCAATTCCGCAAGCGCCGCCATTTGTCATATTTTTACGACAATAGTTGAAAATTACAGACAATTTTTCTAAATTTAGGGACAAAATTCACGATTCTACGACACAGTACAACAAATTTGATACACTTTGCATTTTTTTTACACTTTTGGCACGCATCTTGCTTAAAAAATAAACGATATTAAGGACGTAAGGTTATAAAATGCATATTGATTCTACTGATACTACTCTAAAACGTTACCTCGAAGATATTAGACGCACCGCACCACTCTCTCGTGAAGAAGAGCAGATTCTGTTCCAGAAAGCTAAAGAAGGTGACAAGATCGCCCGCAAGAAGCTTATTTCTGCTAACATGCGTTTCGTTTTGAAAGTCGCTATTCAATACCGTGGTTGCCCCATTCCGCTGCCGGACTTGGTGAGCGAAGGCGCCATGGGTCTTGTACGTGCTATCGAATCCTTTGAACATACCCGTGGTCTTAAGTTCATTAGTTACGGCGTGTGGTGGATTAAAGCTTACATTACCCGCGCCATCAACGAACAGGGCAACCTGATTCGCTTGCCGGCTAACCAGCACCTGCGCGTGCGTAAGGCTTTGCACGAACAGAGCCGCGGTAAGGAAATCAACGAAGAAATTCGCGAACTTATCCAGATCGGTCAGCGCGGCGTTTCGTTCGACAGCCCGCTCAAGGCAGACTCCAAGGCAACGTACGCCGAAGTGCTCCCCGACGGCACCGCAACGAACCCGGAAAACGAATCTGAAATCCAGAGCGTCGAAGCTTTGGCGCGCGACCTCATGGAACAGCTTCCGGAACGCGAAGCCAAGGTGATCACCGGCATCTTCGGCATCAACCAAGAAGCTCCGCAGACGCTTCGCGAAGTGGGCGAATCCATGAACATCTCTCACGAACGTGTCCGTCAGTTGCGCGACCAGGCTCTCCGCCGCATCCGCAAATACAACAGCAAGGAATTCTTGCAGGACAAGAAGGATGCATTCCTCGCAGCGATTAATAAATAATTAATCGCTGCCTATGACGCATGGGGCTCCGCCCCCTGGACCCCTTTCCCAATCGCAGCTTATAACAAATAGGATTCACTTCGTTTCACCCCGCAAGCCACCCCGGTTCAACAACCGGGGCGTTTTGCTTTTTAGTCTTATACAAAAAGTGACTGCTCCCTAGCAGTCACTTCATTTTTTGAAAAGCTATTTCAGGATTTTGAAATCCGAACTACTTTTTGTGTTTCTTGCGGCGGACGCCCCACTTATCCTTGATTTCTTCGACAATCTTCTTGTCTTCGTAGCGAACCACCATCTTGAACTGAACGTTGTAAACGCCGGTTCCCACGAAGCGGCCCTTGTGATCCTTGAAGTTCCAGTTCACAAAGACCTTCTTGTCGGTTTCAAGACAGTTGCCACCGAACTTCGGGCTCTGGCAAGGCACCGTGATAATGGTGTCGTTCACGTACTGGCCCAAGTGATCGAAGTAGTTCACGATAAAGGAGATGTACACGTCTTCGGGCTTCAAGGAATCCAGCACAGACGGGTCATAGGAACCATCGTCAGATACCTGGGCACGGTCCAGGAGCTGCGGCACAAAGCGTTCGCCCAGCTGCACCAACTGTCCAAGAGCACCTTCTTTTTCCATGTCTTCCTTGGTGGTGGAACCCGGCACATAGCGCAGGTTCACCGAGCTCACTGTCTGCAAGGTGTAAGTCTTGCCGTCAGCATCTTCCTTCGGGGTATCGTCATTGATATCGAAGGTACCCATCTGGGTGGCTTCGACCAAGTGGTTCAAGAGACCGCCGATAATGACCGACTGCGGATTTTCGCCAGCGATATTACCGTAGTTATCCTTGATAGCATCCTTGACACCCTTATGAACCATAATGGAGTCACCCGGCATAATCGTACCATCGCTACCGTTCAAGACAAGCTTCGCGGTACGGCCATCAGAAGACCAGTCGATTCTCGTGGGGTTCAGCACATGCACCGAGTCACCATGGATATAGGAGAAGTAATCCACATCCTTCAGGTTCTTGGTCATGATCGGTTCCGAGAACACAATCATCAAGGTATCGGTTTTCTTGCCGTAGCTAAGGGTTGCGCTAGCTACGATCGGAGACATCTTGTCAACCAGCGGAGCGGCTTCTTCAGTCACGAAGGTTTCACCAAAGATCTTGTAGTAGGTGTAAATATTGGCCTGTGGCAGCTCGTCGCTAATGCTGGTGACACCAGAAGCAAGTTTCGTCGTCGAGATAACATTCCAGACAACGCGGGTCGGATCCTTCGGGTCAATCTTCATATCAACCGGCTGGGCCTGCAACTGAATCATCATGCCACGATAGCTGTACCATGGGAAGCTCATGTAGAGCGATTCATCGAGGTCATCCTTCGTCAACTTCTTGTCAAACACAGTCACAATCTGATCCAGAACGCCATCGCCATCGGTATCCCAGTATTCCACGTTCTTGACCTGCGGGAATCTGTCTACCACCTGAACAGGAACTTCGCGTTCGTATTCGTCAGAAGTAATGTAGGGCAGGTTCGTAAAGTTTGCACCCGGATACAGCGATACGCTATCCTTGTTGTCGCCCTTCAACTTGAAGTCCTTTCCGACAAAGATCACGATATCCTTAGCCGGCATGTAAACCTTCTTGATCTGGTCCACATCGAAACCATAACGTTCAGACATCTCGTGCTTGAGCATCACCATCATTTCGGGGATTTCGATATCAACCGGGAACAGGTCGATATTGTACTGAACGAACAGGGAGTCCAGGCCCTTCACGCTGCGAATGGCATAGGCATCCTTAATCACGTTGCTACCCACTTCCACAATCGGGGATTCACGCATATAGCTTGCATCCGGAGTCTTCTTGTCGACATAAGACACCAGGGCCGTAGCATCCTTCGGGAACTTACCGACAGCCGGAATACCCTTCAGATCCGAAACATCGACGAGAATGCGGTCACGAGCCTTGTTCAGCTTGTAGTCTACGCAATCCAAGGTTTTGTCTCCGATTACAAGCTGCACACCGCCAAGGTCATAGCTAGAGGACAAGGTATCCTTCAGGAGGATTTCCACATAGTCCAAAGCCATATCGCCATCGGTATCCTTGATGTAGCCGATATGGGTGTCCGGAATCGGGTCGTAGAAGTTGATATTGTCGATAATAACCATCTCGTTGTCACCGAACACCTTAATGGAGCCACCCTGAACGACCTTGTCAGCAGTCACAAATACGGTGACAGATCCATCGGGGTTCACTATAAGCTCGTCAACCTTTTCGCCCGTAGCAGGATTAATCAACTTGATATCGGAATTGGCTTCGATCTTCAAGGATTCAGAAGAACCGAAGTATTCCTTCACCTTTTTAGGATCCAAGGTAATGGCCACTACGTCACCCACTCTGGCAGAATCCAGACCAGAATTGTAACGCAAGTCCATGGGATCACCCGTAGGATTATTTGTCAACTTATAGTAATTGCCATTAATCTTGACGACCTTCGGATCGCTGGGATCCGGATCAGCGGGATTAAGGATTACTGTCTTAGAAACAATGGAGTCACCCTTTTCGAAACGTTCCACCGTCGGATACAAATCCAAACCGCTATCATCACCCTCATCGTAATCTTCGGCACCATAGTACATTCTAGACGAGCTAGATTTATCACCCTCATCTTCGCCAGCACCAATATGCCTACTAGAGGAGGACTTGTCACCGCTATCTTCGCCGGTACCATTTTCACGGCTAGAAGAAGAACCGTTACCATTGCTGTCGCTGCTGGAGCCGTCGCCACCATTGCCACCGGAACTCAAGTTAGATTCGCCACCGCTGCTGGTGCCGTCATTTCCGCTGCTACCATTTTCATTGCCGGAGCTGCCACCACCCTGGCTATCGGAGCTGGAACCGTCGTTACCGGAACTATTACCATTGCTATTGGAGCTTCCGCCGTTACTATTGGAACTGGAGCCATCACCAGCAGAGCTCAAATTAGAACCATCGCTACTGGAATTACCATTGCCTGCAGAGCTCTGGTTCGTTCCGCCGCTAGAATTGCCGCCATTATTGGAGCTAGAGCTCAGCTTGCTGCTGCTGGACTTTGCACTGCTAGAGGATTCATGATATTCCACAAGCGAAGAGCTGCTCTGGGAACTGCTAGAGAGATCTTCGTCTTCACCGGAATGGCCGGGATCACGGACAACGCCCACACCCGAAAGCGGGGCCAAGTCATCCAAGTAATTGTCAATCCACTGCACGTGAATCAGGACATTATCCTTGATCAACTTCTTGGGGTTTGCCGCAAAGTCCACAAAAATCATGTGACCCGTATTGGACGCCACAAAAAGATGACCGTAACCATCTGTGGTACCCTGGTCAAGACGCCAACCCACGCCACTCGTTCTCGGTCCACTCAAGTTTTCCTTGGATTCCACGAAGAAATATTCACGCAAGTCAATTTCTGCGACTTTTTCCGCTTTAACCATACCATTTTCACGATAGGGCCGGATTTGCACAATCTTGGAACCGCCGAACACAAAGATGGTCTTGGAATAGGTATCATAGGTACCACCATGAGCACCTTCCAAGGAATCAATCAAGACCTTGGTTCCAACCGACGCTATAACTTTTTCACCCTTTTTTCCTCCATACTTACCGATATTTCCATCGTCCACAGTCACCCAAGTCGTATCGGTAAACACACCAAAATAGGAATCTCCTAGATTACCTTTGTCAGCGCGTTCCTGTGCAGTACAGGCTCTAGTACCACCACCAGCTTCGCAACCGCCACCGAAATAGTCGGAATGCGTAAAGAAGGCCGTTCCTTCGCCATCCCAAATAACAGTTGCCAACTTTCTATCATTTTCACATTTCTGCTGTTTGTTCCAATAATCACGATCATTTTGACTTGTCGGACAAGCATGAGCATGCTTTGGCCCCTGCGGCCTTAGCTCGACCTTATAACCGGTTGAAGCAAAATTTTCAGCATTAGAACCGATTTTCGTCGAGAAACGATACAAAAAGCCCGGAATACCTGCAGCCCAAAGGTTATCGCCCTTGGGATCCATCATCAAATGCCAGAAACCTTCTGTACTCTGCTGAGAATTCGGATAAGAAGTCTTTACAAGGCACTTGCCGTCCTTGGGAGCCTTGCTAACCTTGTAAATGGGCTGACCCTGACCAGCCACCAACAGGTCGCCATCAGGGTGATGCACAATACCATCTGCACCATGAACGCCATCCGCATATTTACAAAGAATCTTCTTGTCAGAAGGTTTCATCAGCAGATAGCCAGCACCATCGTACAGATAGCTAATGCTTTTCACTCGGTCACCATAATTTGCACTATTTTGGTCACCGTTCTCGTACTTGGTATAGTACAAAGTAGCCTTGGTTGCGGCATGGGGAACGATGTCACCAATCTGCTGAATCCAAATACCCGTCGCCGGGTTTTCCGGGGCAGGAATTTCGAAATCTGCGGCAGACACTGCAACCACAGACCATAAAAGCATCGATATGATTTTTGCTGAATTTCTCATGTTCCTATCCTCTAAAAGAATCCTTATTTAGACCTCTTTGCAGAAATGCCCCATCTAAAGATTCTTTCAACCTTAAAGTCGCTTTTTGCACCGTAAACCTTAACTCTGAATTTTGCGAGATAAATACCGGCACCCACCTTGCGGCCATTGTCTGCGCGCATGTTCCAACGAACGTAGAGTTTGTCCGGATTTTCAAGGCAGTTGCCGTCGAAGAACTTGTCATCGCAAGCGATGCTGCCCGAAGCGCCACCAACATAGTTGCCAATGTTGGTGTACACATAGAGTTCCCAATGAAGGCCAATGTCTTCCATATTCGGCACAGACTGGCCATTAGAATCATTTTGCATAATGGTAGAATAACCAATATCCATGAGCACGCCCAGAGAAGACTGATCCGAAGCCTGCTTGGCATCCTTCACATGTTCAATGGTAAAGGGCTTAACACGATCGCTCAGTTCTTCGGCCTTGTTCAAGTCGGCAAAGGAATTGGTTTTCATGATAACGCGGGGATCGCCTTCAACCATTACAGTCGGTGCAAGTTCAGAAACCTTGTTACCCTTCTTGTCAACCAAACCATTGGTAAAGTTATCGAAGCGCACGGAATCTGCAGGGTTCATACGGGTAGCCAGGTCTTCGCCCGCTTCCATGAACAGCGTCAATTCAAGGCCGTCTTCGCTCCATTCCGAAGAACTCAGGCCGAGATGCACCCATTGCCCATCTACATAGAACGCAAGGCAATCGTCAGAGAGGTTCACATTCTTCTGATCCATGGCTTCGGAGAAGGTAATCTTGAACTTATCCGGTTCCATTTTCTGGAAAGATTCCGGATTCAGGAAGGTGGAAGAAATCACCGGAGCCATGTAGTCGTTCATACCGTACAACATTTCTTCTTCCGATTCCTTACCTTCAACAGAGACCTTGTTCGAAATTGAGGCATAACCATATTCGATTTCACCATCCTTCGAATAGGACTTGTCAATTCCTGTCAGCATATTCT
>JAFXLS010000163.1 GCA_017530965.1 Fibrobacter sp. | reverse complement strand
TGGACAATGCCGCTGGCAAACTGGTCCTTAATCGCTCAGCAACTATGTATAAGGTTCGAGGACCGGTTTAAAATTTTATAACTTTTACTAAGGAATCAAACAACGGACGATGACACAGTTTGATTTACACTACCTTTTTTTCTGAATATTGTTAAATGGTAATAACGTCTTTGGGCATGAATTCCTTTACGACTGTATTATGAGGAACCCATTGATTGCATGTAGAACAACGAGGTACTATGTGCTTATGTTCTTTTGTTACTTTTTTGCTGATTTTTGTTTTGTCAGGACCTCCTAATTGATGAAAAGAAATCTTTTGTTGGTGCTTGCTCATGCGTTTAAGTTTGTGTTTGAATGTTTCTGTGGAAAAATCGTTGCCGTTATAATGAACTGTGTTGGGGGCTCTTACGGATTCTGCGTCTGATACATAAATTTTTTTTATTTTGTAATTACCTGGAGCAAGTTGTCGTGCTGCATTATATACTGCGTGTGGTTCTGCACAACAACCGGGGTCTGCTCCTGAACCTATTTTATTGATTTTTTTTATTTTTAAGGTGTTTTGGAAGTAGTTGTCGATCGTACCTTGGTTCAGGTTATTATTTAATCCATCTGCTTCAACATCCCCAGAATTTGAATTAGACATACTTTTGTATGAAATTTTTGCATGACATTTTACATCATTGACTCTTTGGATAATCCTTGAGTTTTTTAATAACAAGTTTGTAATGGGATTATCTATTGTTTTTTTTTGCCCCACCGCTTTTTCCCCCATCACATCGGCTTCGTGTTCCAAACCAGCATTGTCGTTGACTGGCATGCCGTTAATATTCGTAGTGGGTGAAACGCGGCCGGCCATTTGCTGGGCAACATGCCAAGCTTCATGCGGGAGGTGCTTTTCTTGGCCGGGAGCAACATGGATATCTGTGCCTTGCGTGTACGCGAGGGCCTGTACTGTAGCGGGCTTGCTACTGTTGTAATGAACGCGAACATCATCCATCGAAAAACCGGAAAGACTTTCGATTCCTGATTTCAGATTGTCCGGCATTCCCGTGTTATTCGGGCGCGGAGCTTCTGCTCGCTGGGCGGCATTATTTGCCATGTCCGCTTTACGCTGGAGGGATTCGCTTTGCGAAGATGTGTCAAGAATGGATGCTGCGGTGGGTGCGTCCTTCTTTTGTGTGGGGGCTTGTTTTTGTGCGTAGGTTGTGGACATGAGTGACTCCTTTTTTAGGAATGGAGATTCCCGATCAAGCCGGGAATGACAATAAGGGTTGAGTGACCTTAAGCGAGTTCCTCTTCTTCTTCGGGAATGGCTTCGCGCTGGATGGACTTGCCTTGGACGGGTTCTTCCTCTTCTTCGAGGGAGGCTCGCTGGATGGCGCTATCTATAAGGTCTGCTTTGCGTTGCAGGCTTGCATTTTGCAACGAGGTGTCCATGAGGTTGGCTGCGTTGTTGTTGGCGACGCGCTGTGCGGTTTCGGCTTTTTGAGTGTATGTGTTCATTTTGTACTCCTATTTGATTTTCCTTTTGGGGAAGTCTGCGTTGCGGTACACTTTTATAAGCGATGCGGTGATTACGGAAAGGACTAGCACGATGATGGGCAAGAATCGGAATGCTCCGGCGAGCGAGGTGGCCACGGGGTCGAATAGAACGAGTATGGTCGTGGTGAATGCTGGCGGGATAACGACTAGGCCGACGAGCAGGGCCAAATGTTTGTCGAAAAAGGCGCTGGTGGTGCACGAAGCGAAGTAGCCTAGCAGGAGTGCCAACGCAAAAATGTATACCAATGTGTTCAGCAGGCGGAATGCCCAGCGGTACATGCAGAAAAATGGAAATTCTGAACGGATTTGGGAACTGAAGGTGATGTCCTTGTCATCTTTTTTAAAGTATTCGTTTAGGCATACTCCGATATTGCCCTTGTTACCGCAGATTTCGGCTGCGTCGATGTCGGTGGCGTAGGGGGCAATGCCCAGGCTGTAGTAGGAATCGTTGTAGTAAGTGGCGTCGTCGCTCAGTTGGTCCCATTGGCGGTTGTCGAACCAAATGACGGGTGCAAGTGCCTTTAATACAATGTGCCTGTCTTCGCCCTTGAGCTGTAGACTCAAGTCGCTGTGGATAAGCCGGTTGCTGCGCGAAAGGGGTTCTTCGTTGATGACCAACAACAAGTTTTTCAATTTGTCGACGATTTGGTCCGAAGATGGACTGACGCCTTTTTCGGTTTTTGGCTCCGTAATGATTTTGCGGAAGTTCGCATAGCTGTAGATTCCTTCGGGGCCCTTGACGGCGTCGGAATCAATATGGTGTGCGTAAATATCTTCGGTGAGGTCGAGGCGGTTGACCATCATATTCAGGTAGGCGTTTGGGTTTCGCGAAAGCAGTAACTGGTGCAAGTCCTTGAAGAATCTATTGAACATGGCAGTAGAAAGGGAATCGGTGGGGTAGTTCTTGAAATAGAGTGTAACTCCGTCACCGCGGTTGCCGTAATCGTCACCCGAAAAACTGATCTTGTTTACCATCTTTTGGAATAGCGTGTTGTTCGGCGCGCTTACAAGGGAATCGATTTCTTTTGTGAGTTTGGCGAAAAATTTCCCGAGTGATTCGTGGTTCTTGATTCCTCGCCAATCGGATTTTTCAATAATCCAGTCCATTTTGACATAGTGCCTGTGTGCTTCGGATACAAACTTCGAAAAGCCCTTTTTGCCTAGGTATGTCAGGGTTGGTATCCCAGAGGGCATTTGGAGAACGCCGTCTATGTTGGCGTATATTCCGTAGAACGATATGCGAGTAATGGCGCTGAAGTCGACCCATTTTGTGGTATCGCCTGCAAACCAGTAGGGATATATGCCAATGACATCTCCGTTGAGCTGATCTTTTCGGCTACAGCCACAGTCTGCACCGCCCCATTCGATGGGCTTTGAATCGTCGAATGTTTCATCTTGGTACATGGCCATACTGACCACGTTTTCAAATAGGTGCGAATAAAGAGAGTCTAGCCTAGTGAATACAAGATTCCAGCGTTCGTCGCTACAGGACCGACCGCGATACCGACTGAAAAATCTTGTCAAAAGCTCAGATTGCGATTCCTTCTGTTCGGTATTTTTTTTGTTCGATTTCTTTTTCTGGGTGGTTGTCTGTGGCTTAGATAATTGTGGTAGTTTTACATTGTCTACCAATTTCATGAGGTTCTGTATTTCTTCGTCATTCCAATGAACGGTGTCAAAAATGGCAAAAGCCTTGGATGTGTCGGAACAAATGGCGAGGGAGGCTGCCAATAGGCTCAAGGCGTATCGGCGAGCAAGCAATGAATCTGCAAAACGGACCCCTTGCAGTTCGTTTAGAAACTTGAGTATGGTCGTAGAGAACTGGTCGCCGCGTATTCCCAAAACCATGTATTTCTTTAGAGAATCCATACCGACGGCGGTGAGCCATACCTTGTCGACAATGGAGTCAAGCCAGACTTCTTCTTTGATTTTCTTTTCGCGCACCATCCAACTTTCTAGTACGAAGTTATTGACGGTTTTTAGAAAGTGGGGGTAATTTTTAAGTTCTTGCGACAATTGGAGAGCCATGTCATCGCGAGAATTAAAATACCAGTTGATGTACTTGTCTAAAATTTTGAATGCTTCGGTGGTATCTTTGAGCTTACCGCCTGTTTCATAGCTCTTGATGTTTTCAGGAGTAACCTCATAGGTGCAAAGTTCACAAGTGTGCGCATA
Organism: Fibrobacter sp.; assembly: GCA_017530965.1. Lineage (GTDB taxonomy): Bacteria > Fibrobacterota > Fibrobacteria > Fibrobacterales > Fibrobacteraceae > Fibrobacter. The sequence goes on along the minus strand of JAFXLS010000163.1, from coordinate 22,796 downwards.
CAAGGTTGTAAATAGCGAAAATGCTAAAATGCGTGTAATATTTCGAAACACGTTTGTCATACAATTTTTCCTTCTTTAAGCAATTCTCTAGAAATAGCTTGTTGTAAATTTAATTTGTTTATAACTTCGTGTTTGTCCATAATGGCTGAAATAGCCGCATATCGGGCTACATTTGTCAAAGCACCCCCAGCCAATTCGTATTTTTCGGCAAAGTGCTCAAAAATTTCTTCGCGATTTTCGACAGGAGTCTTTTCGAAGATGTTTTTCCATAATGTCAAGCGCTCTTCTGCCTCGGGCATCGGGAAATAGACCGAACTCTGGAACCTTCGAGAAAAGGCTTCGTCGATGTTAGATTTTAGGTTGCTTGCCAATATGACAATGCCGGGGAAATCTTCGACTCGTTGCAATAGGTATGATATTTCTTGGTTGGCAGCGCGATCGTTGGAGTTGTTGGTCTGTGTCCTTGCGCCAAAGAGTGAATCGGCTTCGTCAAAGAATAAAATCCAGTTGCGGCTTTCGGCTTGGTCGAAAATGTTGGAGAGGTTCTTTTCGGTTTCGCCGATGTATTTAGATACAACTTGCGACAGGTCTACCCGGTAGACATCCATGCCTAGTTTTTTCCCGATAAGTGTTGCGGTCAGCGTCTTGCCTGTACCCGGCGGTCCGTAAAAGAGTACACGGTAGCCGTTTTTGAGGTTCTTGCGGAGCCCAAAACCGTCTAAAATTTCTTCGGAATGGTTTATCCAGGTGATTAGCTGGTTTATTTCGCGCCTAGTTGTATCGGCGAGAACGAGATCTTCCCATTCTAGGCGAGAGGTAATGCGTTTTGCTGGAAAATGTAGGCTATAGTCGGGTTTGTTCTGTACGCCGGTGGTCAAGTATTCCAGGTATTCCGAAGATAGACGCAATGCCGCTGAATTCTTGGGTTCTCCAGGTTCGCCGTATTCCAATTGCAGAAGTCGACTCGACACAAGTTTTTGGTCGCTTTCGAAAAGCCTCATGATTTGGAGCCTTAACGTTAGATTGTCTCCGGCGAGCAAGAATAGCGCTGTTTCGCAGGTGGGCAAGAATCCCGAGTGGCTTTTGCCGTGCCAACCGCCAAATTCGGTGTAGGGCCTGCCAAGTACTTTGTTGTTCAAGAAAAAGGAGTCGAGTGCCTGTGGACACAGGTGGGGTAGTAGCGCAAGCGTTAGAATTAGGCGTTCGTCAAAACTGAGCTGCAGGCGTAAAATGGTTTCGCCGTAGGGAGAGTCTGTGTCGGGTTCCGGCGGTGTGCAGAGGTGTACGTCCAGCAATTTACGCTCGTCGTCTTCGGCGCAGAAATACTGTTCGAATCGCAAATCGATGATTTGACGGCACCAGTCTATTTCGTTTTTCAGAGTTTCTTCCATGTTTACCTCTAGCGCCATTTTACATGCAACGGTGATTTCATCCAGGGGAGCTTTACGGTGGAGTAACCCCATGGCAATTTATCAAGCAGAATGTCATAAGCCGAATTTTCTACTGCAAGCAGGGGGCCTTCTTCGCTGTCGTTTAAGGTGCCTTGGCGGATGAGGAACGAGGCGCGTAGTCCGTCGGGAGTCGAGTGGCCTATAGCGTTCCAATTTGCGATGACGCCTGCCAGCAGGCTGTTGGCCAGTGTTTTTTGCTCGTCAGAAAGTTCGCATTCTTCTACGGGACCGATGGCGGGATCGAGTCCACAGAGCATTTGTACAATCGATATCTCGGTTGGGGGAACCGTGTAGGAACCATAAACGGTGTAGTTCAGTAACGAAACAGCGAGAGCCCTGCTAGAGTCGTCTTTGAATGTCTTGTTGTCCGTGCAGCCGGCCTTGTCTAGGAGCATCGGGATGTAAGGTGCAAGCAATACGATGCCGCAGTCTCCTGCGTGCGGGATGCGCGCCGCCGGGGCTGGCTTTTTCTTTTCGTTGAGTTTTTTTAGTTTCTCGAATACGCTACAGGCGATTTGACGGATGTCTAGGCCAGGGGCTTGCGACTGGATGCGTTTTAAGATGGCTTCTGCAATACGCAGCGGGTCAAATTTTTCGTCGGAGTGTTCTCGGCACCATTCAAAAATCTCATCATTGATTTCTTTTTCGAGCATTGCCGATTTCTGCAAAGGGAGCCTTCGCTCGCATGATTCTTGCAATATCTGACCGACGGGTAAACATTGCCTTTCTAGTAAATGGACACGTAATGTACGTTCTAGCTCATTGGGTAAATTTTGAAGAATGTGATTGAGTGAATTTTGTGCGGGAACGGTTCCTAGGTCAATGGTGAGATTGTCTAAAATGATATCTTCTTCTGGGGCTAAATACATTAAGGTTTTGTCGAGCGATTCCATTAAATCGTTGCGGGCGAAATCGTAAAGTTCTTTTTCAATAGCTGATGCCTGCGTGCTGTTGGGGCATGTGATATTCAATGTAAAATCATCAATTCGGTTGATTCCTGCTATAGCCATAGTGCCCCCGAAGTGAATTTTTCATGGAACTTGAACCATTTTTCTAATGCCGTCGGATTGTGAGCGAAGAGATCGAATGTATGCATGCTCCTGTGCGGAACCCAATAAAAAATTGGAACGAGATGAGCCGGAATTTCGTCACGGATAAAGCGTTCAATGCCATCGCGTTTTTCTTGGGTGTTGGTAAACGGGGTCTCTGTTGACCATACTACAAAAACTTTTCCGAAACCATCTTTAAGGAAAATTCCATCAATGACATGTATATGCATCGAATGATGGGGCGGTTTTTCTAGGCCAAGCATCATTTCGATTCGTTGCTTCCACCATTTCCCGCATCGGTGCATATGCAATTCGGGTAAGTGGCGTAAGTAATTTATTTTCGAACGCAACAGGCTTCGGAAAGCTATGGTGTTTTCAACGTTGTCGCATTTGTTTTCTCGCATTTGCAAGAATAGTGCATCGGGATATTGAACGCCGTATATAGCCAACATCTGATTCAAGATGCGGTTGTAGCGGTGTAAATCGGTTTTTAGCGAATACACCGAAAACATCTCGGAAAAGTCTTGCATTGCCTGCAAAAAGAGCTTGAATAGGTGTTCTATGGGCCCAAGGTATTTTTTTAGTTCGTTAGCTCCTGTGCCGTAGCGGTAAATCGAAGGGAATTGTTCGATAATGGGCGAAAAGTCCATGAAGTCGCAGGGTGCGCCTGTCGGCAGTTTCTGTGAATCGTGACAATCCATTTCGAAAGGTGTTTCGTATATGTGTTTAATTAAATCATCGTTGTTTCTTTCGACGGAAATTTGTGTGACTCTTTCACCAAGATTTCGCCATTTCTGCCAAAGTGCGGTAAAGCGGCCTATAAGGAATTCCTTTGTCTCCGTAGAAGATTCGTGTGGCCATAGCTGTACCGAATAAAGCCCCGGTTCGGTTACTTTAAAGTCAACTCTTTCGCAATCTAGTTCACGTTCAAAGAATCGCTCGTAGTCTTCGGTGGTAACGGGGAACTGTCGCAAGACTTCTTCGCGTGTGTAAAGGGCCTGCCGCCTGTAATTTATTTGACCATCCTGATCTGCAAGGAAACTGGTTATGTCGAAACTGGCCTTGTAGCCCAAATCGGTCAGGGCGTAAACAATTTGCTCCAGGATGGTGACACCTGGATCGTGTGGATTAAAGTCTGTCCACACGTTTTCGCATAGTTTTTGAATAAGACGGATGCCTTCGAGGCGAAGCGTCTCGTAATCAAGCCCTTGCGCGTCGGTATTTTTGGAAACGGTCTTAATCAAGGGTGGTTTCCATGAAGTTATCGTACCAGAGTTTCGTTAGGCGGTATCGTACAAACGAACCGTTTTTGTAGGCGCAACGTACGCGCAGCTGCAACTTGAATCTGTATTTTTCAGATCCGGCAATCCAACGTACATCGATTCTTGAACCGCGTCCGCCATAATACGATTGAGTCGCTCTTACTCTGGGGCGTCCGTGAAATACATTTACGGCGATAGCATGGGTCAAGGCGAATCGGCCTTCGTCTTCTTGACCACCGGCACCTGCCACGATTTCGAATGCTTGACATCCGCTAAGCTCTTCGGTAATGTCATGCCACTTGCCGTCGGTAGGAACCTTGAAGTTGGCGTTTTCTTTACCGATGCGGCCCGATGAGGCGATGACTCCCTTTACGTCCAGGGTGCATTCGGGTTCACGCGTCCCGATGCCGACTCCGATGGGGGCGCTCTCTCCGTCGGGCATGGGGCCCACTAGCGAAAGTACGCTAGAGGAATCGTCGATGCCTGGGGTGCTCAGGTGAAGTCCGCTGCGGTTTCCGTTTACATCTTTGCGAATTTCGCTGTGCCAGAGAGGGCTTCCTTCGGTGGAATTTTCGTAGAAACTCATCAACTTGCCGGAGTCTGTAATCTGCGATATTTTCAGCCCCGTTTCGCGGGTCTTTTCAATTCCCTCTTCTTCCACATTCACCATAGAATCGATGAGGTCGTGGAAATCTTCTTCGCAAGGCATTTGCCCTGCCCTGAATCTATTTTTCAGAAGTGAACGATTGAGCTTAGCCATTATTTCTCCTTTGAATAATGAAAGTGGAGCCTATTTCGAGATCCCCGAAACCGATGGTGATGTCGTGGAAGTCTTCATTTTTTTCGACTATATTGAGGAAATGCTTTTTCATTGGTGTAAGAATGCTCCATGGGGTTGTTCCGCGAATGTAGTTGCTGCTTGATTCGCCGGATTCTTCCATGTTGTATTCGGAATGGTCTCTGGAACTGATGCGCAGTACCGAAAAGTCTTGGATTTCTTCGACATAGGGTAAATTCTGGATAAACATCCGTAGGTGTTCTTTGTTGAGTGACCAACCAAAGAAACGGGAAGAACTATCGCTATTCCATGGCGAGAGATAGTTGTTTATTTGCCTGTTCATGTCTTGAAGGTGTTCGCCTTCGTCGTTGTCGTTTACAAAGTCCACATTGCAACGCACCTGAATCTTTTCAAATTGCGGATTCATAACGGAAATTTTTGCGAATGGGGATGAATTTTGCTTTACAAATTGCTTGATGTCTTCGAGTGTTTTCCCGCTTAAGCGAGGGTCCCAAATGTACCGACCATCTTCGTATAAAGGGGATACAGGTACAATGAGCATGTGCCCTACGGTGGGTTGACTAGGATTTTCTGGCGATAGACCTGCGAAACACTTGACCAGATGTACTTCGGGAAATTCTTCAAGAATCATCCGTTCGCAGTCTCTTGCAGTCAAGATGCGGTTGCGGTGGTATAGGTACTCAGCTACTCGTGTTTGCATTTCTTCTCGGTCTTCTTCTGGTTCTCCGCCAAAAGATTCTTCTAGCTGGTATACCGCAGAAAGTCCGCCGATGCTTTGCGCAATTTCGTTGATGCTACCCGGTTTGCAATGCTTGAAGGTGTTTTTTTGCCCGAAACCTTTGGTGCGTACGACTTCGACAGCTTGCGCGTATACCGAGAACAGGCGGCTGCAATGACTCCAGTTCCCTTGCGGTTCCAAACGGATCCAGCAGAGGCCTTGTGGCATTAGTTTTGAATCGGTTATGAAGTCTTTAGGCATTGAAATGGATACGATGCCTGAAGTCGTGAAATTAGCAGTCGTATTGTATAAGATGCTGTCAGACGGAATACGGGTCCAACCGTTTACTCCGAGGTATGCCCAAATGAATCCGATTTCGCCATCTTTGTGAATGTTGTCGGAATCTCTGTTCAGTTGAAAATAAAGATTCACGCTATTGGCGTTTTTTGTGGGGGAAAGTCCCAAGAAAAGCGCTCCGTCTTCGAGTTTTAAATGGGACCTTTCACTAACACCCCAGGGACGTAGGAATAAAATCTTGCCGTCGCTGTTGTCGGGGCTTCTCAGATTTATTTCTGCCGTAGCCGAGTAGCTGACAGATAGGTTTTCTAATTCCGGCGTATACGGCTGGTTTGGTAGTTCGAGTTCTTTTCCGAGATTCTTTCGAATGGCCTGCTGCATCAAATTTCCGCAGAGAACCTTGGTGTATTCCTGATGCATAAAGGCGTTTTCGGGCGAGGTTAACTTTATCTTGAAAAAACCGTCACGTGAACTTGGCGTAAATACAAAATCTTCTGCATCGTATTGTTGCTCAAAAGTCCTTCCGCCAAGAGCCTTGTCGCAAGAGATGGTCAGCTTGTTTGAAATTGCATCTGATTCTGATTCTGATTGGAATAGATCTTGCAACAGTGGCGTTTGTGTGTTAAACGGGTACCAGTATCCGCCAAGAAGTGCCGTTACAGAAACTTTAAAGTCGCGGGTTAGCGGTGCATTGGGGTATTGTTTGTACCAGTAGCAAAAATCCTTTGAACGGGGGAGTCCTCGCCAATTCCCATGGATCTCAAATGATGAAAGCTTCTTGCCTCTAATTTCTTCACAGCCGACAACAAGGGAATTTCCTACGGCAGGTATCGGGCCGAACGGTTGTATCGGAGTGTTCATTGAAAGCGGCCCGATGTCGTTGCTTAAAGCAAGTCGCTTGCAGTTTGTCACATTTGCCTGCAACAGAACCTTTCGTAACTTTAAGTTTCTTAAGGTTTCCCATGGGTTGTACGATGCGTGGGGCTTGATTATAATGCGCATTGCGGGACTGTTTAAATTATATTCAGTCCCGTGTATGTTTGGGTCGCAGTTGACAATAGCCGGGGCCATGTCCGAAAGTTGCAATATAAGCCCGATGCAGTTTGCGTCGCAATGTTCATCCAAGACGCGGGATTCCACTTGGTATCCGTCTACATCGTACCAGCCTTCGGCAGTTGTAAGTGAAATTTGAAAGGCGTTTGCGAATACTTTAAGGAATAGCTCAGGAGCTTGTCCGCATTCTAAAAGTGTTCCTTTAACACTTTCGGCTTCGAATACGAGCTTTACTTTGATTTGTCTGACGCCGTCGTTTAAATATAGCAGGCGCGACGATATGGCAAGCCCAAGCCGCGTAAATTCGGAGTTGACGGCACGGTCTCCAGATCTTGTCATTCCAAATAACGGATACGGAACCATGTCCTTGATTTCAATGGCTTGATTTGGCGTGTAAACAGGAATTTCTGATACTGTAGATGCGCCTTTTTCAGGAACGGCTAGGGTGTAGATTTTTTTGACTTGGATGTCATTCAATTCGGCATTGTTTATGGATTCAAATTCGATGGTTTCGCCATCTTCATTTGTGCCGGCAATGAACCTTGTTCCTTTTTTGAGTTTATGCTTGAAACCTTCTAGTTCAATGGGAAAAATGACATGGGCGTGATCACCGTGCGCCTTATTGGGACGTTCTCCCAATATTTTGCGGAAATAGAAATCGATTCTTTGATTAGGTAAATCGTTTATTCGTTCTTGAATTCGATTTAGGAGCTTTGCGAAAACGGTGTACAGAGCTGCCGAAGGTTCTATATTGCCATCGGAATCAAATTCGATTGCTTTTGCAAGCTTAGGTATATCTTTTTCATCGATGACGAGCGGGCAATCTTGCTGTTTTTCGAAATTACATATTTCCTTGAGCAATTCTTGCAGAGTCATGTTGTTGACAGCGACAAAAGTCTTCGCGAGTTCTTTGAACTTGCGAGCTTGTTGGCTTAAACCTTCGCTGACAAAAATACGATGTTCCACAATAATTCCTTAGATGCTTATGTCGGTACCTTCGTTTATATAGAAGGGGTACACTAAATTGCGACGACTGTTAGTGGCGATGACTTTGTAGTCGATAATAATTTGCAGAATGTCGTTCACATCGTCCATTTTATAGTCGGTGTTTTCTACAGTAACTCTAGGCTCAAAGTTGTCGATGGCGTTTCTTATTTCTTCATCGAGTTGTGCGATGGTGGTTTCTTCGAAATTGCGAAAACAATAGTCGCGGAGTCTGCAACCATAATCTGGACGCATTAGGCGTTCGCCGGGGTACGTCCCGAGCAAAATGTGTAGGCTTTCTTCCACATCTTCTTCGGCTTCGGACATGGCGACGGTCCCATTTTCGAACTTTAGCGGAAATTTCCATCCGCGTCCAAGAAACGTCAGCGAGTTCACTTAGCCTCCTATTTGCACCGTGGGGCATCCCAGGGCGATTGTGCCGCCGTGCGCGGTAGAATCGCCCATGCGTGCGGCCGGCTTTTTGTTAATCATGACTGTTGTGGAACCCTTGATTATGGTGTCGGGCGGCCCCACGCATACGCAGCTGTCTCCCACGACAGCTGCGGGCATGCCCCCAATCAAAACCGTCGGGACTCCGGGACCTACGACCGGTCCGCCAACGTGGGGGACGGGCGGCGTTCCTGGTGTTTGCATGGGGCATGTATGCATATCTGTGATTCTAGCTGCTGGAGGCATTCTCGTTCCTTAGTTGATCATGACCATGGCACCTTTTACGGTTGTCTGTCCCGATGCTGAAATTTCGGCCGTGGCGGTGCCTTGCGCTTTTAGGCCTACGTTCGCCTTGAATTCTACGTTCAGTCCTTCAGCCTTTAAATCTGCTGCTGATTTCAGCATGATACCGCCCTTGGCGTCTACGTTGAACTTTCCTTTTGTGTTGACGACAATGTCCTTTGTTGCTTCGAGGCTGATTCCGCTATTGGACATTTCGATTTTGTTTCCGCTGGGGTCTTCGAGCGTAATCTTTTTACCGTCATCGTCCAATACGATTTGTCTGTTGCCTGGTGTTGTTACTGTGATTATTTTTTTTTCTTCGTCAAAAGTGACGCTCATTTTTTCGCGGGTCAACAGTTGCTTGATGTTGTTTTTTTGTTCCAGTTTTTGGGGAACTTGTTGCTTGGAACTGTAGAGACTCCCCAAAATGACGGGACTAGAAGGGTCTCCGTTGAAAAATCCAAGAACAACTTCATCGTCTACTTCTGGGAAAAATAGACCGCCAACACCGTTCGAGGCATAGGGGGTGCCAAGGCGAGCCCACACGCCTTCTTGTTCATTTTGCATTATCGGAATCTTGACTTTGACGCGATTTAAATTATCGGGGTCATCGTGGATTTGCAATACGATGCCTGTCAAAAGGCCGGTGATTCCGCTGTTGTACCCCGATGCTACTGGAGCCATGGTGTTGAATTTTTCGACAAACCATTCTTTTTTCATTCCGAACGAAAGTGTCGTTGTCCATGAACCGATTTCCATGTGGTGGTGTATTCCCGATATGAGAGCATCTCCGTTGAATCGCGCTCCAAGGTAATCGAGTTTTACCATTTTGCCCAAATTTGCTTTTAGGTTGCCGGTGCATGTGACACTTCCGCTAATGCGAGAAAGTTCGTTTTTCATTTGTTCGGCCTTGGCCCAGGTGTCTAAAATCCCTTTGTCGACTTGGGAATTTATTTGTAGTACCTGGTCTGGAATCGAAAGCGCTTTGGCGAGGTCGCTAGAGCTTAAGTTGCCCTGAGTTTGAACAGACTGTGCTCCTGATTTACTGGAAATCATTTGTTGCTTGGTAAGGTCCCAAGCGCGAGCTTCCACGTTGTTTACTTGGTGTTCTGAATTGACAGAGGCGTTAAATTCAATGATGTCGGTTCCCCAAGTAAGTGAAAGTTCCGAGTTCCCTTTGGAACTGATGGGTTCTATTGACATCCCGTCCTGGTCGGCTAAAAGCCAGCATGCGTTAGCCTCGGTGCGGGTCATGATAAAGTCCCAGTCGGTGCAGTAGTATTGCATCAGCTCCTTATGGGGACTGCCCCCAATCGAAGAACTGATTCCGTATTTTGATGCGAGCGCTCCGATGATATCGTCATCGCTTTTGTCTTGGTAATTGGCGTTGTGTCGTGATTCCGTGAGTGCTATGGCTTTGTGGCGACACTCGATTTTTGTGCAGCTCGATCCATCTTTTAAAACCGAAATTCCCAAACGGGTTATAACGCCCTTGAAGACGGAGTTGAGGTTCGTAGAATAACCTGCCTTAAGTTCGATTTCTTCGCCGGGCTTTAGTAGGTCTCCTTCGCAAAGTTCGAATTTACCGGTGGGCATGTCGCCATCGGTAATTGTGATAGTCGCTTTGGGAATGCTGTTGATGCGGTATTCTACATCGGCTGAAATAATCTCTGATGTCGAGGCGAGCGATTTGCCTTTGCAAAAGATTGCGCATTCGACGATTCCACCGGTGTCTTTTAAAGGAGATTCTGGCATGGTTTAATCCCTGATTGGTGGAAACTCTAGCATGGTGCCTGGTTTAAGGTTTCTGAAATTGGTAAGTCCGTTGATTTTTGCAATCTGGAGGTAATACGAGGAATTATTGTAAACACGAGCGCACATCAGCGGCAAAGTATCTCCGGCCTTGACTTCTACAAGGTGCGTCAGGTCGGGGGATTTTTTTTCTTCTTGTGTTCCTTCTGCTTGGTAAAAAAATTTGATATCTAGGGACACTTCTGCTCGTAAAGGTGTTCCTTTTAAATCAAATAATGTGTATTTGATGTTGAATTTTTCTATTCGAACAGGGTAGGAAAATATTCCCCATTTAATTTTGACGATAGGAGGCTGGTGGGATTCTCCGTCGAGGTCATATACGACGGCTTTCAGCTTCTTGATCATCTGAGCGATGGTTGTGCAGTCTTTGGGCCATTCATTTTTGGGGATTGCGCCTGTGACGTCGAAAATCAGTTTGGGAATATTTATTCGTGGCGTTGACCTTGATTTGAATTTTAAAAATTTGTGTTTTCCGCTAGTTTTTCCGTCATCATAAAAAGTTTTTGTTTCAACAGAAAAATCCTCTGGATTCAGCATGACACTAAATTCTTTTCGGTCGCTGATAGGAGTGAATTTTCCATTGTTTTCGCGACAGGCAATGAATGTTAATTTATTTGGTTCCATTTTAACGTTCCAAATTTCGAGAAACGGAACTTTCGATTATTTGTCGACATTCCCTTAGAATGTCTGCTTTGATCGTTTCTGCAGGTATTTGATCTCTTTCGTCTGTTTTGATTTTTACATTGATGCTAAGATTCTTGATTTCTAGGGACATAGGCGTTTTCTTCTTTTACGTTCCAGTATTTCAAGGAAATAGTTTCTATTAAAATTTCAGTTTTCATCGAATCAAGAGTGTTAAATGACCACTTGACAGGATAGGCTCCGTCGAATCTCCATATTGCTAGGGGAGTCCCGTTGGAATCCAATAAAGAAACTTCAATAGGTTTTGGGTCTACTTGGAAAGAACTTGTTCGGGAATCGATATTTTTTTTGCACCATTGAAAAAATGGATCGTCCTTTTTGGCGAAGGCCCGTTTCAGAACCAAATCGGCATGTTTCACTTTTTCGGGTAAATGATAAACAGTCGAATTGTCGCCACCGCTGTGAACATCCTTTGTCTCTATAGAGGTTTCCAAGCCGGAGACTTCGCTGAAAGCAATCTCCGAATTGCCCACCTTTACTGAAAAGTGGAATACGACGGGAAGCGGCCATTCGACTGTATCACCCATATGGAACCTTAGCTGTTGGAGATTTCCATGCCTTCGTGAACGATTTCAATGCTTTCGACAGCGACTTCGTTGCCTTCGGCCTTGAGCTCGTATCCCGAAATCTTGGTGGGCCATGCGTTTTTGAGTGTCCAAGTCATTGCCGGAGCATTCGCTTCGTCCAACAAGCTGATGGTGATATCGATTCTCTTGATCGTATTCTGCTTGATTTGTTTGAACCAATCCCAGAACTTGTTGTCGCCCTTGAAAATGCCTTTCTTCATCGTGACATTGCTGTACTTGATGAGGCCGGGCATTTTAATAACGGAATAAATCGGGCTGTTGCCGACGCGGTACTTGATTTCTTCGGATTGAGCATCCAGGCCGGTTACTTCCTGGAAAGACATTTCCTGTTCGCCCCACTTTACCTGAAAGTGGAATTTGGGCATGGGCCATAGGGTTGCGTGTTGGGTAGAACCATCTTCTGCCATTTTAATTACCTCCTATCAATTAGGACTTCTGCTGTTGCTGTTGGAAAGTGAGTTCAATGAATTCTGCCGGGCGGATCAAGGCAACCTTGATGGTTACGCGCAAAATGCCTTCCAGAATATCTTCGGGAGTCATGGTTTCGCCAAGGCCCACGTACACTTCGAATGCGTCTGCGGGGCTTGTACCTGCGAGACCGCCGCGCTTCCAGACGCTTGTCAAGAAGTTGCTGATCATGCCCTTCATGGTTACCCATGTATTTGCCGTGTTCGGTTCGAAAACGAAGGCCTTCGAAGCGAGCTTGATTGATTCTTCGAGCATAATCATGGTGCGGCGGACGTTTACATAGCGCCAATCGAGGCTGTTGCCATCGAGGGTGCGTGCGCCCCAGACCTTATTGCCGTCTCCAATGAATGTACGGATGGCGTTGACGGCCTTACCGTTGATAGGTACGTTCAGGTCTTCCTGTTCTTCGTTGGTGAGGTTGATGGTGGGGGTGATGACACCGTTGATACCCACGTTTGCCGGGGCCTTCCACACGCCAATGGCGTTGTCGACCATGGTGTAGATACCTGCAATGGCACCTGCAGGCGGCATCAGGTTCAGCTGTTCGCGAACCAGGTTCATGATGGTGGCGTAGTTCGGGCAAATGACCGAGAGCGTGCGGTGAATAGTCTGCACGGCAGCTTCGTCCTTGACGTCGGCTGCGGCCATCTTGTCGATTTCTGCCTTAATCTGTTCTGCCTTGGTGGCGGGTTCTGCCGGAACAGCGTCGGTAAGCATCTTTGTCAAGACATCGAGATTTTCGACGTTGGCAAAAGTCACTTCGTTCGACTGGACCACGCTGGTGTTGAGCCACGGATAATAAACGGCACCGTAGTTCAAGAAGTTGGTCACCTTTTCGCGGAAGTCAGAAATGCATTCACGCGGTTCCTTGTAACCGTCGAAAACGTCAAGAATGGCAAAGCGGTTCTGCATCTTGGCGCAGTGGGCGAGCATGGCGTTCTGCACGTTGGCGCAGGCGTCGGCAGTTTCCAGCGAAACGGCTTCGGGAATCACGACCAAGGTGGGTTCCTGTTCCTTTTCGAACGGGATGATTGCTTCGGTCAGGGCCTTTTCCGAGATTTCTTCGCCATAGGGGCCTACGGACATAATGTAGCAGGATGCGCCGCCGTTCTGGTAGAACATGCGGATAGCGTCGAACAGGCGGAAACGAACCTTAGGGGGCGTTACCTTGCCGCCTTCTTCCAGCGTAAAACGCATCAGTGCGCTTTCGCCAAAGACGGCCCTGTATTCTGCAAAAGATGAAATTCGGAATGGCTTGTTGAATACGGACTGTCCCTTGTATTCGGCCTTTTCGGTGTAGCCGATGAACATGGGGACGGCCGTAGCGACTTCCACTACAGAACTGGGGAAAGCGTTTTTCTCGACGAGATAGACGCCAGGGGTTTTATAGGATGCTGACATTGTTTCCTTTTTCTCCTATGGGGTTTATGTGTTAACAAAAGTCTCTGCGATGATTTCTGGTTTGCCGCCCTCAAGAATAGTCGTGGCAATTGATCTTGCGTCCATATTGGGCAGGCATTTTATAATTGCCTTGGTCGAATTCTTTTCGCGTAGCTGAAAGTGCGGGGGAGCGCCAAAACACAGCGGGATTTCTTGCTCCGATGTAAAAACGGTATGTCCGGAATTGTCCGTAGAAACGTTGAAAATGGCGCTGTCCTTATAGCTCTTGATTCCTGCAACTTCGGGCTCGCTGAATTCAGAAATACCCATAATGTTGTAACGCCATTTCATCTTTTTGGTCTTTAAAGAAAGTGTGATTTTTGTATCGTAATCTTCGCTTGAACGGCTGATTTCTATCCCGAACATGGGGGTGGGTAGTTGCATTTCTTTGGGAATTTCGACTTTCTCGATAGAAACCCATTGCAAAGAGTCTCCGTTTGCTTTTGCGAAAGGAATGCTTTCTTTAGGAATGCCGTCGAATAATGTGGCGCTCCAAAGGTCCTGCCGCGTCGGGGTGCCCCAAAAGACGAGGCTTATGTCTTCGGCGAATGCGGATTCCTGGGCAATCAGGTAGAATCCTTCTGATGTTTCGTTCATCAGGAATCCTTCGCGCTTCATGATTTCGTTAGACGCGTTGTCTGGCAGAAACCTGAAATCGCCGCATTTGCCGCCCAAATACTCGTGGTTTACGAGGATATTTGCCCATCCCTTGTAGTTCATTAGTATACTCCCAGGGCGGCATCTTCAGGAACATGAATGACGTACGGACGGTAATAGGAGTACCCGCTGCCGAGAGCGACGGTGCGTACCTTGTACATGACCGATGGCACATACTTGCAACCGATAAGACTCCATAAGTTGCTCATTTCTTGAAAATTCAGGTTCTCCACATCGATCATCAACTTTTCGAGACCGGTGGCGAGATCCGGAAATGAGGTACGGTCAAAAACGCCATGATCCTGAAAGAACCCTACCGCTTTAGAAAGGTATCTTAGTGATTCTTCGTAGTGACTGGCTTTGAAATTTGCCGCAAGAACGACGTGCAAATTCAAGAAAATAGGTTTCGAATGTACGACGTTTCGAAAACCGTCGTAATCGGGTTTTGAATTGGTGCTTGTCAGGTAATCTTTTTCGACATTGACTAAAAATAGGGCGAGTTTGTTCGTTGCAAGTTCGGGCTCGCGTCCGTCATTGTCCATAATCTTGGATACAACAACCAAATTTTCTTGGGTCGAATTCTTTCTGCTTAGATATTGGTTTAGTTGGCTTGCTAAAAAATGTAGGGACGCGCTTATCATTTTCCTTCTCTTTCGTTAAAGAAAATCTAACTATTTTGTGATAAATTAATGTTTTGATTTGTTTAATTTGAATGTAACGCTTTATTTGCAAATAATGGAATAAATTAAAATATTGTGTATTAATTAACTAAAAATATGTTGTATAAAATTTTGTGTGACATTGGGTTATGCATTTCTTTTCTGAAGACAAAAATGAAGAAAATTTTCCTTCCAAATTAGAATGTAAATTTATCTTTACTTTATTTTATGAAGTTGAAAATATAAAATAATTAATTTGTGCTTAATTGTTTAATTTGTATGTAATGCACTGCAAATACAATGTATTTCAAAATACTTTTCTAGAAAAACGGGTCGACCTTGGGTGCCAGCACAAGATTTGGCCTCAATTCGCCTTGTGAATCGGTTGACAATCCCCTTTTTTTAAGCTAATTTTGGCCCATCGTTAATGCCTGGATAGGACTGTTTATGGACCACTCCAATCTTGCTGGAGTGGCTTTTTTATTGGCCTAGACGCCGATTTGATGCCGACACAAAACCTTCGTTACTCCGACACAGCTTCACATCGATAACCGACCTGAAAGGAGGTCTTCGATATGAATGAAATGACCAATAATCCATCCTCTATAGCTGCATTGGGGAGTAAGACTACGTATGCCATACGTCAGCTTCACAAGAGCGCTGGTAACAAGACCTGGTACGGCTGCATCTATGTCCCTGGTCAAAAGCCTAAGCATATCTCGCTTGGCACTGAATCCAAGCAGATTGCCGAAAAATGGCTGACCAAGATGCAGTTTGTCGAAATGATGCCACCGTCGTGGCAGAAGGAGTTCAACGATTACCCGATGGAAAAGGCTTACGAGGAGTATTTGCAGTATGTCGAATCGGTGCATCCTGGGGTTACCTACAAGACCTACAAGTCCCGTATTCGTCCTTGTGTCGAATTTATGAAGGCTCAGGGGTGCGTGAACCTCCGGCAGATTACCAAGGGAGTAATCTTGAAGCTGGTTGCGTCTTTCCCTGAATATCGACGGATGACCATACACGAACGATTTAGGAGCTTTCGTTTGTGGCTTCGCTGGTGCGCGAAACACTACGATATGACTGAATTCAATCCTTGCGACGGAGTGACTATCAAAGTGCCTTATGACAAAGAAAACGAGGAGTCGTGGAACGAGGATGAAATCAAGCGTATCTTGAATGCTGCACCGGATCCGCTGTATAGGTTTTTCCTTGGCCTGATGGCTTACGCTGGGCTGCGTTTGAAGGAAGCTCTTTACTTGCGTACCGAGGATATTCATCGCGATACTCACGAAATATCGCTTGTCGGCAAGGGAAACAAGTATGCTGTCGTGCCGATTAGCGATAAGCTTTGGGCGCTTTATGAGACGGTGATGAATGAAGTCAAGCCGGATGGTCGCTTTTTCCCAGCTGGACGATTTGAACAGAATACGCCCGAACTTGGCATAATGTTCAAGTTCGTCTTGACCAGGGCTGGGCTGCCTATCCCCAAGAAATCGCTTCACCATCGCCTTAGGCATAGTTACTGTACCAACCTGATTCGAGCTGGAGTGGACCTCAAAACCGTGACGCGCTTGATGCGCCATAGCGATGTGAGGATTAGTCTTAATGTCTATACGCATATAAGCGACGAAAGTATGCGTGATGGTGTAAACCGGATATAGGGGAGAATGGGGAAGGGGCGCCTTTGGGCGTCCCTTTTTGCTACCCGGCTTCTGTATTGAGGTGAATGAACTGCGTTTGTCTGGGAATTTCCGCTAATTCTCTGGATGTACATAAGCTCAGGATTGCTTTGGGTGAAATGCTTTCCCTATAAAAATCGTCCCAAAAGTCGTTTACCTCTTGGTAATCGTCGCTGTCAATGTAGCTCCGGTGGGTCACCCTGGTACACGTACTATGCCCAAGTTGAAGATCCCCAAGACCGTGCCTATATTTTTCGATCAGGTTGCATCCGCTACGACGGAGGCAGTTGGACGCCATATCATTGCTGTCTTCTCCGGTAATTTCCTTGAGAATGCTCTTGTAAATACCTAGGTCACAGTTTCGATCATATCCAGTAAACAGGTAGTCGCCGGGAAGTATTCCGGAAACCCTGCTCCTTTGGACGTTCTCAAGAAATTCCTGGATGAATTTGGGTAATTGAGCTTTGCGGGAGGTCCCACCCTTTGCTACGGTGATGTCCATTCTCCCTTTGTCTTTCTGTAGGTCGCGCCAGCGAATGTTGACCAGCTCGTTATAGCGGACCCCGCAGGTCAGCGGGAGAAGGAACATAGCCTTGATACGCTCGTTCGGGTATTTGTAGCGCAAAATGGCCTGAATCTGTTCGCGTGTCAGGAATAACTTGGAGCGTTTACGTTGGGACCCGAAGATTCCGCGCCAACCCTTTATTTCTTCGTAGAATGTTGTGTTCATAAGGCCTTTTTCCTGTTTGCCGTCATTCCACTTTAAAAAGGTCAATGTGGTGGCCATAATCGACCTGGCTGTATCGCTAATTGCCGTGGTCTCCTTTAATTCGTCGATGTAGGCGCGGATGATTTCACGACGGTATAAGTCGTTGATGTCCGTTATATGCCGTTTTTTACAGAATGGTACAAGGTGTGCGCTGAGCCTAGACTTGATAGTCTTGATGTTGTGCTCGGCGGACTGCGCTAATGTGGTCAGGATGTGTCTGCCTGTTTCGCAGGCTTTCTTGTGCAGTTTTAGGTGCTCTATGTATTTGTTGATAACTGAGCCGGGAGAGTTGTCGTCAATAGTGACAGCCATTGAAACGGCAATGCGATTTGCCAGTCTTTTGTCCTTTAGGCCCAACGAAAGCTCTCCGCATTTTTTCCGGTTAGCCGTAAATGCACGGAGACGATAAATGCCGTCGTCCTGTACTGCGTACAGCTTGGAAGCGCCTTTTGTCTGCATCTGGGTCCACCAAGTTTGGATTTGCTCTGTTGATGGGCAAGCTAGTCTTGTCATTGTATTTCACTTTTTGATGGTATGCGACCTAGAGACCGATATGGTTGATACCGGTATTGGAGGCCTCCATTTATTAGTGCTGATCGCATCTTTAGTTGTGAAAAATAGACAAGATGCTAGTTGATGGAGTATCAATGCCATAATTATAGCAATTTGGGTCTTGTTGTGCAACTTTTTTTCAGGTCCCCCAAAATGAGCTGAAATCCAAGGCTTCGGGGCTTTTTCGGGTAGCGGTTGGTTTTTATGGGTGTGGGACAATTTGACTCTGTACCGCGAAGCGGTAATGGCTCAAGACTGTTTCAACCTTTAAAGTAGTTAGGCTGCTTTAAGGATTATTTTTGATTAAAGAAGGTTTGTTGGTGAGATTGTTTTGACCGACCTTATCAAAGAAGGGTTAAGCAGTATTCTAGTATGACTGATTCGATTAAGGTAGATTGATTTTATTCAGGATGGATTTAGCTTAGTCCCTATACCCATTCCCTAAGGCCACCTAGGGTGGGTCAGGGGTATGCCCCTGTTTACGGTATCGGTAAAGCCTGCGGCACTCGACTCCTTTAGGAGGAGAAGGACGCTGGCTTTGCCGTTTACATTCTCCTTGCTGGAAGAGGAGAAGCTTTGACTTCGCCGTGTCAAGAACGGCTTTGACGGCTAGACCGGTTCACAGTAGAGAACGATGTGATCTGCTGGGAATCCAGCGAGTTTATATTGCGGAACCAAAGTTTTGAACTCGGAACTAAAATACTGAACTCGGTACCTAAAATCTGAACTTTTTGGCGTCCTAAATAATGAACTCTGTTTAGGGTTGGAGTGCTGTTTATTGTTTTCATAGAAATTATCCTTCTATGGAAAATGTTGCTAGGTCCCAATCAGACCAAGCTTTGCGTCGTTCCTTGAGCAGGGCAAAGAACTTGGCTACGGTGGCTTTGGCGACGTGATATTCGTCCATAATCTGTGCATAGCTCCAGGAACCGATTTCGCGTTTTTTCAGAAATTCGTCGATAAGCAGCTTGACCTTGGGCGAGTATGTCAGCCGTAGCAGCTTGTTTTCTTCGGTAAACTTGCCAGCCTGGGTCTTTTCGAGGTATTTTTCAAGCGTCCAACGGTCTTTCTCCGGTAAGAGCTTGTCACTGTCGCGTAATTTGTCGTATGCGTAAAACTCGAAATTCTGCTTTGCGTTCTTGATTAGCCAGTCGTTCGCGGTCGTTTCACCAATCAGTTTCTTCCAGGCTTCGGCACGGTTCTTGTTTTTCATAACGAAGACGATTGCGGCTGAAACGTCGGAGAACTCGACTCGTTTCCCGGCACTTTTGGCGATAAGAGCGTTAGGGATGATTACATCGTGGTACACTCTGGTGTAAAGACGGTAAATCGACTTCTGCGTTGGGGACTTGTTCCAGCGTCGGTCGTAGGAGAAATCCTTGCCGCAATACCCCTTGATCTTGAAGTGGCTCAGGGTCTTACTGGTTGACAGAAGCCAGTGCCTAGATTTGCGCTTGCTCACTCTGGATATGGCTTCGTCATCGGAATTGGATTTTGCCGTGTTTTCCTGAGTGTCGGACTGTTCAATTGCCGTAAGGATTTCTTTAAGCCGTGTTTCTGATATCTGGTGGAACTTTTGATCCTGGGTCCACCTAAGATAGAAACGCTCATTATTCTGGTTCTTTAGTTCTCGGAGGTTGCCGGAGAGCTTGATGCAGGCTTCTCGCAGTTGTGAGGCTATAGTATTGAATAGCTGTAGGCGTGTCGCGCACAAGGCCATAGGCTTATGCTGGTTTTCCGGATAAAACGGGGTTGTCGTATTGGTTGCCGGATTGAATGTTCGCAAAGACAAGTGACGATTGATGTCCTTGAACTCCCTGAACGGAGCTATGACATTGTTATAGAGATCTGCCGTAAGGTCATACCATCCGGGCTTGTACTTGTCGCGGATGTAGTTATAAGATTCGCCTTCTGGGATGTCTTCTGGCTCCAAGAGTACCGCTGACAGGTAGTTTGGCGTGTCTTTGGTGCCGATATTGATTGACTTGTATATCATAGGTCTCTACTCCTACACAAAGAATTGAAAGGCACCGGAACGACTTGAAGTAGAGAACGGTCATTCCGGTGCCAGTGTTGAAAAGGTTGTCCTGCGGTCTCTACTCCGCTTCATCAACCAGTTTATCTATTTGCTATGAGAGTCTGGAAAGCTGATGCTTTCAGGAACTTCATCAATCCAGCTGAGGTCAGTGGTGCATTCTTCATCGTTCTCGCTTGTTGGATTCTCGTTCTTTTGAATATGTTTAAGGAAAGGCATATTGTACATTTTCCGAATCCCGTCGTTTGTTTGCTTTATGATGCTGTCTTTTTTTTCGATTGTTACGTTATAGTTATCCCAGTCGAGATTGTTTGCGTTGTCACATTCTTCGGCATCCTTGTTTGGAACATAAATAGTGACGTGGTATTCGATTTCGGATCCAAATTTGATTTTACAAAACCAGTTCTGAAAATCTTCTGAACCGCCATTTTTGCAGCATTTGACGCTTGCCATAGATAACAATTGGTTTTGTGCTGCTGTGCGGTTACTGGGCTCTATGATCTTGCCGTAATAGGGGTAAATTTCAGAATCTTCGGTTTCGTCATAAGCTTCACAATACAATGCAAGATAGGGTTTACTGTATTCATCTCCGTTTACACGGTGGCATAATTCTTCTTCTTCGCGACGTTGGTTGGCCCAATCTTTGTAGGTGTTGAAGCGGCTTTCAATAATATTGCATAATGCCTTTACATTGCGCAAATGTTCGTCGGGTATCTCATCGTCACAGTAGCTCGAAAAACCGTCTTCTGTTTCATCAAAATCTTCATAACAGGGATCCTCGATAATGCTCCATGCGCCTTCGGAGAAGAAATCTAGAACGCAAACATCTATGGCATCATTGATGTCGTTGTATAGACGGTCAATGTTGTTTGCGTACAGCGCGATATTCCAGTCTACATTGGCCATTCTTGCCGCTTCGCGTAAATCTTTGAGAGTCAAGATTGTATTGTTTGCTGTGGTTATTTTTACGGATTCTTGCGAGACACCGTTTTTGTTATTCATTTTACGATTCCTTTATGGTTTATAGATTTTAGGTTAGGCTCAAGCCGTCGCGGGTCGGTTACGACTCGTTCTGGGAATGAACATTTGTTTCTTTTTGAGAAAAATCCGGGGAGCAGCTGATTGTCTAAAGGACCCGGAATGTTTTTTATAGAATCAATAGGCCTTTAACTGATTCTATTTGGGTTGAACACTCTAATTGTTGCTAACTAGATGAAGCTTATTCTTCCACCTCTCCGAAAAGTTTGATGTACTTCTCTGCGGAAAGATGATGCTCTGCCCATTTCTTTGCTTCGTCAATGGATAAGGGACGCCAGACTTCTCCGCCGGTAATTGTTGTGCCATATGTCTCTGCGTAACTTGACATTGGGCCGCCCCAACCATACAAGAAAAATTCACCGGTTTTCTTGCAGTAAAGATTCTCGGCTTCGTACCGAGAATCATTACCCTCATAATCGTTGTCAAAGCAACCGACACATTTTGCTGTGTCAGTATCGTAGAGACGGCCATTAATAATTTTTTTCATATATTGTATCCTTGTTATATCGAGGCGGTATTGCCTTCGATAGTCCAAATATAGACTCGTCAATACGGAGTGCGTATAGGTCCGAAAAAACAGAATTTCTCGTTTTAGAAGCTCTAAAAATTAGAGTTTCTAAAATGATATGGCATTTTGTAGGGAAATGGTGGTGTTTTATTAGGGGTGAAAAGCTTCTGAAAAAGATCCCGTTTTGTTAGGAATCGGTTGATTTTTCCCCAGAAATGGCATTAAATAAGCTATCGATATAGCTATCAGGCCCGTGCTTGTAAAGCAGTTCGTCGAGCCGCTTTTTTTCGTCGTCGCTCAAGTTTTCCTTGGTTTGCAGGCTGTCTATTTCCTCAGATTCCTCGGCAAGTTGTCGCTCGCGCTTTTTGTGTTCATCCTTTAGCCACTGATAGTATTTCTGTATGGTTTTGTTTCGGTTGCGGTTCCTTTCAATTTTTTCATCGCTAGGAATTTCGTCCTTGACCAATTTGTGTTTGAAATTTTGCTCTGCGGTCATTTTTTTATTTTGCAAGACCTTCTTCCGGCTTCGTTCAGTGGCGGCTATGCGCATTTTTTCGCTAGTATATTTGCAGCAAGTTTTATTCTGTAGTCGCGAGGCTGGCTTTAAGTTTTTTTCTAGATCATCTATAAGAGGGGTAAGTATATGTAACGCGTCATAAAGTCCAGGACGGATCTGTTGGCATATGGGGTCACTGCTATAAAAATCTGGATCGCAATCGTCTTTGCTGGATATCTCCTCGATTAAATCCATTGTTCGGTCGTAGCTTTCTTCTATTTCCCATTTTAAATGGCGCAAAATATGTAGGTATCTTCGTAGAATGAAGCTTCCGGGCCGTTTTGTTTCGTCTGATATAAATGCGGCAAGTTGTTGAAGCTCTTCTGGCAAGTTAGGAGTTGTTTCGTCTTTTTGTAGTGGAACCTTGTGAAAGTCAAGCGTCACGAAATCGTAATTTGTTGGATCAGGATCTCCATCTGGAGCAAAGTCTCCAGGCCTAAAAAGATAATCGATGGCTCGTTGAATGGTTACGTTTTTAGTCGCCCAACAAGTATCGTCATCTTGCAATCTTATGTCGTAATCAAGGTTGCCGTTGTCAAGCCAGGTTACTCCAAAATCTCGAAGGTATTCGTCCAGTTTATTGTCAAAGGCTTGATTGATGCACTTTTTGTCTTTCGGACAACAAAAAATGAGTAGATCCGGATTGCAAAAGTCCATTACGGCCTTAAAGACCTTGACAGCCTTGTTCAGGTCGTCCTTGGTTATGTTTGGTTTTTGGGGCTTGTTGTCTATTAGCGGATAGATTGTTGGTCTTACAAGGAAATTGTGAAACGCGATGTCCTCTTCGGTTAGACCGCAATTTATAGCTTTAAAAATGTCCTTGATATGCTCGAAGTATGAACTTGACCGGACTTCTCCAGCAAATGTCTTTCCTTTCTCCGGCACATGCAAGCCCTGTTCCCAGCTCTGCTCGTTGCACCGTTCCTTTAAGTCTTTAAGGTCGTGCTTACTCAGAGGGTAATTTAGGGTATAACAAAATAACCCAC
>JAFXLS010000162.1 GCA_017530965.1 Fibrobacter sp. | reverse complement strand
CTTCAGGTAGGCGGCGAGCGACTGACCGGCGGTGTCCTTCACGTCTTCAAACTTCACCCTGTCATCGGAGAGCTTGCCGTCGCTGCAGAGCAGGCGCACGCCGAGGCCCGGACCCGGGAACGGGTGACGCCACACGAGGTTGTGCGGAATGCCGAGTTCTTCGCCGAGCGCGCGGACTTCGTCCTTGTACAGGTCGGCGAGAGGTTCCAGCACGAGGCCCTTTTCCATGAGGTCCAAGACTTCTTGCACGCGGTTGTGGTGCGTCTTGATCTTGTCGGCGTTCTTGGTGCCGCCGCTTTCGATGGTGTCGGGGTAGATGGTGCCCTGCGCCATCATCCACTGGTTCGGATCGAGGTTGAGCTTTGCCATTTCCTCGTCCTTCACCGTCAAAAATTCCTTACCGATGATGCCGCGCTTGGTTTCCGGAGCAGTCACGCCCTTGAGCTTCGCGAGGAAGTGTTCGCTTGCGTCGCGCACCTTCAAGTTGTTCATGCCTTCCTTCGTGAGGAAGTCCATAATCTTTTGGGATTCGCCGAGGCGCATCATGCCGTTATCCACGTGCAGGCCTAGAACCTTTTCGGGGCCGAGTACGCGGTTCAGGAGCACGAATGCCACGGTGGAGTCCACGCCGCCAGACACGAGCAAGAAGACCTTGCGGTCCTTGACCTGTTCCTTGATGCGTTCCGTGATGAGCGGCAGGTAGCTCTTCATGTTCCAGGTCTTCTTTGCACCGGTAAAGTCCACAAAGTTTTCGAGCAACTTCATGCCGAACTTGCTGTGCGTGACTTCGGGGTGGAACTGGATGCCGAAAATCTGGCGTTCAGGCTTGTCGCTATCGAATGCGACGGCGGCGATTTCGCAGTCCTTGGTGCTGGCCACGATCTTGTAACCTTCGGGAAGCTTCGTCACTTGGTCACCGTGGCTCATCCACATCGGGGAAGCCTTCGGGAGTCCCTTCAAAAGCGGGCACTTTTCATCGCCGACGATAAGGTCTGCAATACCGTATTCCTTCACCTTGCCCGGTTCCACGTGACCGCCCAGCTGCTGGGCGATGAGCTGGTGACCGTAGCAGATGCCGAGCTTCGGCACCGGGAGGTTCAAAATCTCGGGATTATATTCCGGGGCGTCGGCCGCATACACGCTGCTAGGGCCGCCACTGTAGATGATTCCCTTCACGCCTTCGAGTTCGCTGACGGGAGCGGCGGGGGAGTGGATCTCGGTAAACACGCCCAGGCGGCGTACGCGGTTAGCAATCAGGTGGGCGTACTGCCCGCCAAAGTCCAAAACTGCAATAGTATCGACATTCTTCATACAATTCCAAAAATAGAAATTTATTCTGCAGCGCTGAATTCGCGGGCAAGTTCAATCAGCGTCTGCACGCCGAATCCGGTGGCACCATATTCGGTGTACTTCCACTTTTTGTCGACGAATGCGGTACCGGCGATGTCCCAGTGCGTCCAGGCGGTGTTCTCGGGCACGAATTCCTGGAGGAAGAGTGCTGCAGAAATGGCGCCAGCGTCGCTTCCGGTATTCTTGAGGTCGGCGAACTTGTCCTTGAGGGCGTCGGCGTATTCTTCTTCGAGCGGCATGCTCCAGAACTTTTCGCAGCAGGCTTCGCCGCAGTTGATCACCTTCAGGCCCAAGTCGTCGTCGTTGCTGAAGAATCCGGTGACGGCGTAACCGAGGGCGCGGACCATGGCGCCCGTGAGGGTGGCGAGGTCCACGATGTGGGTTGCGCCGATTTCGCCGGCTTCGGCAAGTCCGTCGCTAAGAACCAGACGGCCTTCGGCGTCGGTGTTGTCGACCATGACGGTCTTGCCGTTTTTGGCGGTAAAGATGTCGCCCGGCAGCACCGACTTATTGCCGATTGCATTTTCGGCGAGGCAGCAGACGGCGCTCACGCGAATCGGGAGCTTGAGCGTTGCGATAGCCTGGATGGCGGCGAGCGCGGTCGCTGCGCCACTCATGTCGCTAATCATTTCGGGCATGGATTTAGGCGGTTTCAGGCAGAGGCCGCCGGTATCGAAGGTGAGACCCTTGCCGACGATGACCAAGTGGTCCTTGGAGGTACGCTTCGCGGGCTTGTATTCCAGCGTAATCATGTGCGGCTCGTGGGAGCTGCCCTTACCGACGGTCACGTGACCCATGAAGCCTTCCTTTTCGAGTTGCTTCATGTTGCGGACCTTGATGCTCAAGCCTTCGGTGTACTTGGCGACAGTCTTTGCGCGTTCCACGAATTCGGCGGGGTAGAGGTCCGAAGCACTTGTGTTGATCAAGTTCTTGGCGAGCGTAATGGCCTTCTGTTCCACAGCCACATCTTCGGCAATCTTCTTGAAATCCTTGACATGTTCGCCAGCGACGATTTCGTAGGTCACCTGGAAGTTCGGCTTCTGTTTGCTCTTGTAGGCGTCGAACTTGTAGTCGGCGTAATGCAGACCGTGCAAAATGGCCTTGAACTGTTCATCGGCGGCATCGGCGAGGAACAGGCTCACGGTGGCAATCTGCTTCTTCATGGCGCGCTTCGCCAGGCGATAAGCGGCCATACGCAGGTGGTCGAGGGCGGAAAGGCCGCGTTCCTTGGCTGCATCCACAAAGAAGGTGTTGCATCCGTCAATTTCTAAGTATTCGAGGTCTTCGAAGGGGCCGTCGTTCATGCCCTTTAGAATGGTTTCGACCTGTTCTTCGCCTTCTTCGGTAAGAACGGTGGAAAATTGAATAGACTGCTTGACAAAGAAAAGGGCGTAAGCCTTGTTGTCAGTGTTTTTGAGATTTTCAGAGGAAACGATATTCAGATTCATGCCTTAAATGTAGTAAAACTGGTGGCGTGGACGGTTCTATCCGCGTAAATTGCCGTCTAGTCGCTTTTTTTGCCATTCTTTTTGCATTTTCAAAAGAAAAAATGCTATAATAAAGTGTGAAAAATGGAGGTTCAAATGAATCGTAAAATCACTGGTATTCTTAGTGTTCTTGCCCTTTCGGCATTTACCTTTGCTCAGGAAGGCGCCGCAGCTACCGCTGCTCCTGCAGCTGCCGCTCCGGCGGAAGAAACTGCTCCGGTCGCCGTCCGTGGCGCAGATGCTCCCGCTGCTGCCGCTGCCGAAGCTCCCGCTGCAACGGAACAGGCTACCGCACCGGTTGCAGCCGAAGCTCCCGCCGCTGTTGCTGAAGCTCCTGCCGCCGCAGAACCTGTCGAAGAACCCGCTGTGGTCGTAGCCCCGAAGGCTGTACGCGGCGCCGGTAAAAATGAAGATGTGGGTCCTTCTTCCGAAGCCGCCCAGCGATTCCGCGATGCTCGCAATACCGTGTATTACGAAACCGTTTACACCGGCCAAGATGGAGTTCCTGTCCGTACAGTCTATGTTGCTGAACGTGAAGGCAAAGATACGGTGACGCTCGATGACCTTAGGGGCCTTTACCCCATGAGCTTTAAAATTGGTGCCCATGCTTCCGTTGGTGCCTACCAGCTGGCTGGTAACGACTGGGATAGCGACCAGTACAATGGCATGAACTGGAAGGCCGGTATCATGTCCATTATCCCGTTGAATGCCTACACCATGGGTATCAAGCTCGGCGTCCTTTACGAACAGGCTAAGGCTAGCGAATCTTACATCGTTAATGAAGTTCCGACCAGCTATAAGTTCAGTCAGAAGAAAATCGATATTCCGGTGCTCTTCACATTCAAGGCCGCCACTTCGAGAATCTTCTTTGACCTCGGTGCTGAAATGTCTATCCCCGTGTACGATAAGCTTCGCCTTTCTTACACCGATGCAAAGGATAACAAGCATACGGACAAGATTGACATGATGGACGATTATCGAAACAGCATGGACTGGGCTTTTGTCTTTGGCTTCTCGGTCATGGCAAACCAGTACATTTCTCTCGACATCTCGGCCAACTTGGGTATGTCCGACCTCTATGATGGTCACATGAAGTACCTGAACCTGAATCTGGATGCTTCTTCCTTCAACGTCGGAATTTCTGTCTACCCGTTCTAATATATGATTCTTGCAATTGTCGCTGTAATTCTTGGCCTTGCGGTTCTCGTCTGGAGTGCTGATAAATTCGTGGACGGAGCCGTAGGTATAGCCGAATTTTGCGGCATGTCTACACTTCTGATTGGTATGGTTATCGTAGGCTTTGGAACCTCTGCTCCGGAGCTTACGGTTTCTGTTATATCGGCATCTCAAGGGAACCCTGAGCTTGCCCTGGGTAACGCTTATGGCAGTAATATCGCGAATATTGCCCTGATTTTGGGTGCGACGGCCTTGATTTCTCCCATACTCATGCAACGTTCGGTGATTCGCGGTGACTTGCCGATCCTGATTGCTGTATCCATTCTTTCCATTATTTTGGTGTGGGATGGTAGCGTGGTGCGCTGGAACGGCATCTTGCTGCTTGTCGTCTTTGTCGCCGTGATGGGCTACAATACTTGGCGAGAATTAAAAAAAGCGAAGGAAAGTTCTGCA
Source organism: Fibrobacter sp. (assembly GCA_017530965.1). Taxonomy (GTDB): domain Bacteria; phylum Fibrobacterota; class Fibrobacteria; order Fibrobacterales; family Fibrobacteraceae; genus Fibrobacter. The sequence continues at coordinate 4,457 of JAFXLS010000162.1, read as the reverse complement.
ACATTGCAAGACGAAGGCGAAGCAATCCAAAAGAATTCCTTGGGCAAGTCCATTTTGTGGCTTGTCTTGGGTCTTTTGTTGCTAGTTGCTAGTTCCCGTGCTTTGGTTTGGGGGGCTGTCGAAATTGCACGCACGCTTGGCGTGAGTGACCTGCTGATTGGCCTTACCATTGTGGCCATCGGAACATCCTTGCCGGAACTGGCCAGTTCCATTGCCGCTGCCCGCAAGGGTGAAAACGACTTGGCTCTCGGGAATATTATCGGTTCCAATCTATTCAATACGCTGGCTGTAGTGGGATTGGCGGCCACCATTTCGCCCATGGACGAAATCGAGAGTGCGGTTACCTCCCGCGATATGCCGCTCATGACGGCCTTGACCGTGGCCTTGATTGTTCTTGGCTTTAGACGCAAAGGTGATGGTCGTTTAAACCGTATTGCCGGCGGAATCCTTTTAGCGGTTTACGTCGGTTACCTTGCCTTGCTTGTTACGCAAGCGGCTCATTAATTTGATTTAATTTTCAATCTTCCGCTAGAACTGGAAGTAGATGAAGGGGCAGCTGTCTGCGCTCATGAATTGGTAAATCACGAAGATGATGAACGCGGAGCTTGCGACCATGAGCGGAATGGGCTGGGAGGCGAAGGCGATGCGGTAACGGCTCTTGACCTTCTTGGGAATCCAGTGGATGAGCATACCCGCGATAAACACCAGGATAATGTTGATGTGTTCCCAGGCGATTGTGCCGATGGTATCCCATTTCCAGGCGGTACCCATCTGCTGTACCATGTTCTTGGCTGTATTCCAGGCGACTTCGTTGGCTTCGGCGGGGTCGAGGTTCGAACCGGCGCGGAAGAACAGTCGGGTAAAGGTGATGAAAATGAAGGTCAGGGACACGTTCCATGCCACGTAGATTCCGTGGATGTACTTGTCGCTGAACAGGCGGAAAATCAGCACCGAGTAAATACCTACGAACAGAATGCCGAAATAGGCTGCCGTGATGGCGAAAATGGCAATGTGGCTTTGCTTAAAGATAATAGCCGAAGTGGCGAACAAGATGAATGAGGCGGCAGCACGGAAGGTGCGGCTGCGCTTGACCCAAATTTTATTGAACACCTGGCCAAAGCCGTTCAAGCCGCCCCAGATGATAAAGTTCCAGCTAGCACCGTGCCACCAGCCGCCCACGATCTGGGTTGACATGGCGTTCATGTTGGTGGTAATGAACTTGCGGGAATCGGGCTTGAGGTAAGCGTAAATGGCGATATAGAGGAAGAACAGGCCGAGAGCGATGCCCACCCAGACACTGCCTGAAAGCATAATGGCAACCAGGCTCAAGAATCCCATCCTGAAGAATGTTCCGACGGAGGCTCCACAGTTACCGCCCAGGGGAATGTACAGGTAGTCGCGCCACCAGCTGGAAAGGCTGATGTGCCAGCGACGCCAGAATTCCGTGGGGCTGAGAGCCTTGTAGGGACTGTTGAAGTTCTGCGGCAGGCGGAAACCCATGAGGAGTGCCACGCCAATGGCGATGTCGGTATAGCCTGAGAAGTCGGCGTACACCTGCAGGGAGTAGGCGAACAGGGCAATCAGGTTTTCGAGGCCGGTAAACAGCAGGGGAGTGTCAAAGACGCGGTCCACGAAGTTGGTGGCCAGGTAGTCGCTCAAGATGATTTTCTTGGCGAGGCCGTTCAGAATCCAGAAGACGGCAATGCCGAAGGTACGGCGCGGCAAGAAGAATTTCTTGTAGAGCTGCGGTACGAATTTATCGGCGCGCACGATGGGACCTGCCACCAGCTGCGGGAAGAAGGACAGGTAAAATCCGAAATCCAGGATGTTCTTGACTGCCGAAATTTTACCGCGGTAAATATCAATGCAGTAACTCATGGCCTGGAAGGTAAAGAAGGAGATGCCCACCGGCAAAATAATCGTATCGACCAGCGAATGGGTGCCGAACATCTTGTTGCTGGCTGCCGCGAAGAAATTGTACACGTGCAGCTCGATGCCGGTAAAGTCGTAGAGGGCGTCCAGGAAGAAATAGGAATACTTGTAGTAACAAAGAACGAGAAGGTCGATGATGACCACGATAATCATCAGGAATTTCTTTTTCCACTGGGCTTCGGCGCGTTCAATCCACTTGCCGATAAAGAAGTTCGCTACGACACAGAATATAAGAATGCAAACGTAGCTGCCGCTTGTCTTGTAATAGAAGAACAAGCTCGTGGCGAACAGGAAGGCGTTACGCAGCGCAATGCGATTCTTGATTAAGGTAAGAAATGCGAAGACGACGGCGAAGAATCCCCAGAAATAGAACTGCGTAAACAGCAACGGACTATTCGCGTCGAAGGCAAAGGTTCGAGTAAGGAATGGAATCAGATAATCTAACATAGCGGTGTCATTTATTTATTTGACTTCACTTTTAGTCTGTGCAGGCAAATTGGCTATATGTTCTTGATATGTCTTGATGATTGCCTTGTAGAACAGATCGCCCAGAAGGTTGTAACCGGCCAATTTAAAGTGGACCTTGTCTGCCTTGGCCAGGTCTGCTTTTTCCCATTTGGCCATGGAACCGAGACCACCCATGATGCTGAACTTGTCCCATACGCCGGCTCCGTGCTTTTCGGCCAGGGCGAAGAATGCCTTGCGGGCCACGTCACCATTGGGGTGTTGCACATAGCGTTTTTTCTTGACCTTGCGGAACATGTCGTTGTTGGTCTCGAAAATAATGGCTGCGTTGGGGTTCACCTTTTTAATGCGGGTAATCAGTTTGTCGTAGTCGTCACGGAACTGTTTGTCGTTAAAGCGTTCCACGTTGGCGTCGTTAATGCCGATGGCGAAAATGACGAGGTCCGGCTTGTAGTAGGCCAGTTCCTTTTCGAAACGGGGGCAGACTTCTTCAAAGTAGTCGTGAACCTTGGCGCCGTTAATGCCTACGCCGGTATAGGTAATGCCCGGGTTGTTGGTTTCGGTCAAGATACCTGTGAGCGTAAAGCGGGGGCGTGCGTTCTTCTTTACGGAATCGGGAACGACTTCTGCTTCGGTAATGCAGTGCTCGTTGGCGTAGTTGGTGGAATCCAGTTCGCCTTCGGCGTAGTTGACTGCCGGCTTGTTTACCATGTCGGCACAGCGACGGGGGCCTTTGGCACGGGCTTCTTCTCGGGCGAGGCAGGCGGTGTCCAGAACGTCGCATTCACCCTGGAACATGGAATCTCTGGCCACTTCGGGTAGGGCTACGTTGTTAGGAATCTTGGCTGGCGGTTCGGGCTCCTTCTTGTTTTGGGCCGTGTCGCCGTTGGCTTTTTTCAGGGAATCTTCCTTGGCACGGGCGATGGAATCCTGGATCAGGGAGTCCGTAATGAACTGGGCTATGGTGGCCTGCTGCAGGGAATCCATCCAGCGGAATGCAATTTGGATGGTATCGATGGGGCGGGGACTCGTAAAGACGTAACTCTGACTTGCGGTGTCAAGTTTACCGTAAATGTCTACGGAATCGACTCGCAGCACGGGCACCACGTCGTTATTATCGCTGTAGCCGAACAGGCGGAGCTTTGTTTCGCCCCAGATTGGTTCAGAATTGTACCTGTCCAAAAGGAGGGTGATTTCGGAGCGCGGATCGCTGGTACTCACGGCGATGCCCAAAAGCCCAAGGGGCTTCTTGATTTCGCGCTGCACGTTCTTGTTCATGTCCCAGATGCCCTTGTAGGCGCTGGCGTAGCTGGCGGGCGTATTGGTGCGGGCGGCGGAGTAGGGGAACACGAATCCGCGACCTGCCGAAGCACCCGGATATTCCTTGATAAAGTGTTCGCGGATGCGGCCCGAAATGACATCGGCTTGCAGGTGGGAGCCGCCCACGTGCAGAATGCGCACCTGTCCGCGGTTTTCGAACACCAGGGTGTCCAACTTGTTGTAGAATGCGTTGAAAGACGCATTCCCTCTGGGGAACTGAATTACATTAAGCGAGGTGTCGATAAAGTCATAGCGGGTCAGGTCGATGTTGTAGGCACCTGGTGCGGCCGTTATTTTTTTCGCTTCGCTTGCAATAATGTTTGTAGTGAGGGCTGCAATTAATGCGGCGGCAAGAAATCTCATTTCTTTGCACCTCCTCTTTTCTTAGATCTTTTCGACTTTACGTTCAAGAAGGTTCGCTCGGGAAGAACGTTCTTTTCTTTTTCAATCTGTTCTTCGTTGCTCCACTTGTGAATGTCTTTCAGCTTTTCGTCGCTAATGTTGTGGCGATCGCGGAACTTGAAGTAGTCGTAGTGCATGCGGAGTGCCGAGCAGAACAAGTCGCCCATGTAGGCAGCACCCCTGCGCGTAAAGTGAATGTGGTCCGTGAATCCGAGGGCCGGCTCCTTGTTGACCCACTTGATCATGGCTCCGTTGCCGCCCATCACACGGTGCATGTCCCAGTAGGCGGCGCCGTTTTCAAGGGCTACTTCGCGGAGAGCCTTGATAGTCATGTTCAG
>JAFXLS010000161.1 GCA_017530965.1 Fibrobacter sp. | reverse complement strand
GATCATCTGCTACTGCCCCTGCATCAACCACGGTTTCGATCTCAACAGCCAGCTTCAGCACCAGAAGATGGCCGTGGATTCCGGTTACTGGACTCTGCTCCGTTACAACCCGGCTCTCGCCGCCGAAGGAAAGGCTCCGCTTATCCTCGACTCCAAGAAGCCGACGATTCCGGTTGCAGAATACATCTACACCGAAAACCGCTACAAGCAGCTCACCCGTAGCAATCCGGAAGTGGCCAAGAAGCTCGCCGACGACCTCCAGAAGGAAGTTGACGCCCGCTATGCATTCTACGATGCCATGTCCAAGGATACCGAAGGGCTGATTAGCCTATAAGGATGTCATCCCCGGCTTGACCGGGGATCTCCCTTATAAAACGCCCCGTCACTTAAAAAGTGGCGGGGTATTTTTTATATTTTGTTCATAAAAGAGGAGTAACAAATGCGCTTTTTTATTTTCAGTTTGATGTTAGCGGCTGCAGCCCATGCCATTACTTGTACAGAAGGATATTTCTTGTTTACGAAGGATAATGGCAGTTTTTACCTTAATGAAGATGACGCCATCATTGATAAATATTTTGTGGATTTCATCGATAGCGATGACTCCAGTTCTTATAAATTTATACGTGAACAAGGTCGAGTTGTAATTGAACGCGAAATGACAGACCGAGGTGTATTAACATCGGACACGAACGTCTTTTATCTGATAAACGACATCAACTCCCCTGCTGTAGACAACAGCATTGCTTACAACAAAAGTCTTCTCGGCGATACAACGCTTATAGATGCCATTTTCAGAGAACCGGGCGATGATGAAAACGAGGCTAGCGTTACAGAAGTTCATTTGAAAATTTTCAAGAATGGTCTCATAGGCGATTATCATGAACTCTCCCCCAAAGACGATCAACATCGTTCTGAAGCTTACTTGAAAAACGATACTTTATTTAATTTGGCTATGTCCACCCAAAGTGTTGCTCCGGTCGTAAAATGCCGATTTTCGCCTAATTTCGCCAATTAGGCGATTTTGTTTACTAAAATTTACAAATAGAGGCTTCTGTGTCATAAAGTGACACTCCTTTTTGCTATATTTCATAGGCTATAAGGAGGAAAGTCCAATGTCAGAAGTCAATGTCGTGTACCAGATGTACAACACGCTGTCCAAACAGGACAAGATGCGCTTCATGCAGATGCTCGGTATGCCTACCAAGATGACCGAGATTATCGACTCTACCACAATGGAAGAGTTCCTCGACAAGTATCGTTTCCACGATGGCGTGTTCTGCCCTCACTGCGGTCTTGTTGACTGCAAGAAGAACGGCAAGACCAAGACCGGCCACCAGCGTTTCGTCTGCAAGGGCTGTGGCAAGACTTTCACCTACGCCACCCGCACCATCTTCCACGGAGCCAAGCTGGACTTGGAAACCTACATGAAGTATGTGCATTGCATGATGCACGGCATGACTGTCCGTGCATCCGCTTACGAGTGCAAGATTTCCAAGAACGCGGCCTTCTTCCTTCGCCACAAGATACTTGATGCCCTGCAGGAAATGCAGGCCAAGGTCAAGCTGGATGGCATCGTGGAAGCGGACGAGACCTTCTTCCGCATATCCTTCAAGGGCAACCACAGCAACAGCGAACGCTTCTCCATGCCCCGTGAGCCGCATCTACGCGGTGAACGCGCCAAGAAGCGCGGTGTCTCCCTGGAACAGGTATGTGTGCCGTGTGCGGTCAATCGTGATGGCAAGTCCATCGCGAAGATTGCTAACCTTGGTCGTCCTTCCGTTGCTGCTTTGAGTAGCGTTCTAGGTGGCCGTATCGCTCCCGATGCGGTGCTGTGCACCGACAAGCTGAACAGCTATGTGGGCTTTGCGGAACAGGAGGAAATCAACCTCTTGCAGTTGAAGTCCAACCGCCGCACGAACGGCACCCTTGGCATCCAGCACATCAACGGCTACCATAGCCAGCTGAAGTCCTTCATGGTGCGCTTCCATGGGGTCGCTACCAAGTACCTCAATAACTATCTGGTGTGGCACAACCTCCGCAACTATGCCGAGGGCGATTTCCACCTCAAAGAGTCCAACTGGGAGAAGCACAACGCCGTCGCCATCTACGACGATTCCAAGTGGACTTACATGGATAGACCGCCTATCCCGTTACCGCTTGTTGCATAGCGGTTATACCCACTAAATCAAAGTCACACGCGCTGACCGGAGTATTTTCCGGTCGGTGCGTTACTATATTATTTGGCATACCCAAAGGAGCCTCCTATGCAGTATGTCAAGTTGACCGAAGAAGCGTTGAAAAGCGCCATACGCCAAGACTATTTTGACGAGTATAAGTACACCCAGCTAGGGAACATTGACTTTGTAATCGCCAAGAGCATCGTGGATCGTCGTGGTGTGACCTTCTTTGACGATATGGATAGCAACCGGCTCATTTCAATTTTGTGGGCGGAAGCAAAACGCGGAACCAGCCATGACATCTACGAGTCGTTTGTTCAGCTGTTGCTTACGATTGGTAAAGAACAGACTTTTGCCAAGTACCACCCTCCTAAATATATCGGTGCGTTCGATGCCGAAAAGTTTGCGTTCATCGAATATAACAAGGTTCAGAGCGTATTCTATCAAGCTGATTTCAACTGGACCGTCACCCCTTCCAATCACGACACAAAGGAGTTCAAACAACTCTATGCGCTGTGTAAAGAACAGCTGGAAGAAAACTCCATCATGTTCCATTACGGTGACCAAGAAAAGGAACTGCGTAAATTCATACACAAGAATTTCAATAAGGATAAGGGCGCGTCTGCAAAAATTGCGGTAACGAAGAATAACTTTACTTTCGTTTACCAACGATGGCTCAAGGTGGTGAAGCCGACCATAGCGATTGACTGGGATAAAGCAAAACGCGCAAACATCATCACGGCTGACTTCTTCCTTGCTGACCTGTTGTCGGACAACAATATGACCATAAAAGATAGCCTTTATGTGGTCTTGAAAAACACCAACTATGAGATGGCGAAAGGCACTGACGAAATGGGAGCGTCAATCATAAAGACAGTGCTATTCAACGACGAACAGAAGGCCCATAGGGCGTTCTGGGCAATATACGCGCGACCGCCAAAGAAACGCTATCAGGATTTCATTGTCGGGCGTAGAGACTTACTTGTTCCACCGGACATTCGTGAGCGCGAGGGTTCTTATTTTACTCCGCAAATATGGGTAGAGAAAAGTCAGCAATATCTCACTTCGACTCTTGGGGAAAACTGGCAAGACGAATACTATATATGGGACAACTGTGGCGGTACGGGAAACCTTGAAAACGGCCTCAGCAACAAGCGGAACATCTGGGTTAGCACTTTAACGCCCGGTGATGTGAATGTCATGAAGGATATGGTAGCAAATGGCTTCGGGTTGTTTGAAGACCATATCTTTCAATTTGACTTCTTGAATGATGAGTTTAAGCCAGTATCGGAAGGCGGAAAGCTCCCTGACGAACTCTATGAAATAATCACCAATCCAGAAAAGCGCAAGAAACTTCTCATTTATATCAACCCGCCTTATGGTGAGCCAACAAGTGCAAAGACTGTTGCCGGAACCGGTCAGAATAAGGCTGGGATAACCAGCGATAGTAAGATTTACAAGAAATATAAAACTTTGCTTGGTGATGCGAGTAAGGAACTGTTCGCATTATTCCTCATTCGGATTTACAAGGAAATTCCAGGCTGTATGCTGGGAACATTCTCGAAGTTGAAGCTGTTGCAGTCTGTGAGTTTTTCAAAGTTTCGCGATGCGTTTGATGCAAATATGATACGGATGTTTGCCGTCCCTGCATGGACTTTCGATAATGTGACCGGAAAATATCCAATCAGCTTCTCTATATGGGACCTTTCTCTAGGTAAGAATGAAAATGATTTCTATATGGCTGATGTATTTGATGCTAAGGGCGGTTTCATGTACTCCCGAAAGTTCTATGCCATTGACAAGAACACCGAAACACTGAATACTTGGATAAAGACCTACCAACAAGAAGCCGGGACTGTTATCGGATTATTAGATACTGCTCCTCCTGATTTCCAGAATCAAAAGTTTGTGAACATATCACAGAATCTCGGCGCTAGGAATGTTCGTAATCCGTTGCGAATTACGGAAACCAACCTAATACCGGCTTCTGTATATTTAGCTTCTAGGTGGTGCATTGAACCTACATGGGTAAATGACCGCGACCAATTTCTTGCACCAAATAACCAATGGATGAATGACCCGGATTTTCAACACGATTGTTTGATATTTACCTTGTTCCATGGGCAAAATAGAATCATGCTTACCAGGGGAGATAATCATTGGATTCCATTTACGGAAGAACAGGTTGGTAGCAAGAAAGCATTTAAGTCAAATTTCATGGTGAATTTCTTGAAACCGCTCTTTGCAAATGGTTCAGTGCTTTCCGATGAGGCTATGGCAGTGTATAATGCCGGGCTTGAATTATGGAAATACTATCACGCACAAGTAAAGGCGAACCCCAATGCGGCATACTACGACATAAGACTGCATTTCCAAGGATCAAAGAACGGTGTAATGAACACCAAGTCTTCCGATGCAAAGTATTCCGAGCTCGTTGCAACTTTACGCGCTTGCATAGATGCGTTGGCGGCAAAAATTGCTACCGGGGTCTATGAATACGGAATACTTGTGAAGTAGTCCGGTTTGGTTATTTGATTTGGTTTAACTTAACCAACGAGTTTCGCACATATCCGTTTTTTATGAATTCGCGTTTAGGTTGTGGATTAAACTTAAACGGCATATTATGATTTTGTATATTCAGGTAAGACGAAAATATACAACTATCGCTATACGGAAGCAACTTTAGCGAACTATATTTTGTGTTAAGCAAAAACGAGTATATCGTTTGGTCATTCCGTTCAATAGTTTTGTCACCTAGACGACTTAAAATGTCATAGCAATCCCTATCTAGTTGCATCTGAATGCTGGTGTTTTTTATAACCCTAAACCCACCTTGGTAAAGCCCTTTATAATTTCTCACATCATAGTGGTTTTGGTGCATGAACGCTAAACATTTAAACCCTTGCTTTATGTCGTAGTTCCTGATTGCGGTCCATGTAATATACTCATCAAGCATATTAGTTCTTTCTGGATGAACGACAATACTCATATCACAACCGCTTTGTTCAAGTTGGGTGAAATGAATCATTGGGTCCTTTAAAATTTGGATGCTTCCATCAATGTACATGATATAATCGGCATTTGTGTATTTTGCCAAGTTAAACCGGGTACGATAGCATTTTTCAAATGGTGGTAGTCCATCCAAATCTCGGTCAACCCAAATTTTCCAATTACGCGATTTTAAACTAGGATTATCCGTCACATAAATGTATTCAATGTTATCATTGACTGCATCATCGGGGATTTCCCGCATAATTTCGTAGTCATTGAAGTTGTACATAAGAACAGCACATTTTTTCATATATCCTCACAGCAAGAATAAATCGTTATAATTCATTTCAGTGACGCCGAGATAGTTTTTCCATGAAACTTCGGAAATAATATCACACGGAGCTCCTATCCAGCGAATCATTCTGGCTTGCTCTTGCATGGCGCATTCATAGTAATAGTGAATGTTTAAAAGTGTCTTGGCCCGGGCTATGTAAGAATCCAGCTGTTCGCCATGATTACCATTGCAAATCACAAGATTATGTTTCTTTGCTAGAGCATCCAAAACATTTTTGCGATGCTCGTTTAACGAACCATAGAATAGAATATCAATATCCTTTTTCACTGTCGAGTATTTTGACCAATCTTTATACGGCTTAAGAACATGTAAGTGCGTGTTTGGATTAACCGTCTTGATGATTGCAACTTGACGCTCATCATAGTCCCACACCTCGTCTGCATCCTTTAGGAACTTAAAGAACTCGAAGTGCATAAATTTTCGTTGCTTCGCTAATAATGGTTCCTGATTAAAAGCGATTATCTTACCTTTATACCGCTGTTTAAAATATGCGACATTATATCGCCTAGATACCTCAGATATACCAACAATGACAACATCATTGGACATATCTTGCTTGAACTCGTTTTGCAGAGATTCGATTGTATCAATAAAGCATGGTAAGTTGAGCGGATTTAGAAATATCACTGATAACCCCCGGTTTATTATGGATAGAATTACATTGGCAACTCGACAACAAAGTTCATCCAATCTGGATGTGCAACGAACTCCGCATATTCCATGTCTGCCATAATTGTTGGTAATTGCGGTAATTCGGAACTGCGTTGCATATTGGTATCTATGACGCCACACCCCCAGTCATGGTCCCATACATACATATCATACGGGAGTAAAGCGCGGTTTTTAACATAAGCTTTCCAGCAATCGCCGGTCCATTCACCTCCGGGATATACGAAAGTATGCCGTTGGCATTCCTCCGAAATTGGATGGCAGTCGTGCATGACTATAACGCCACCCATATTCAAATGTGCCAACGCATTTTTTATGTCGCGGTCAACTTGTGCATGTTCGTGCAAGCCGTCAATGAAGATGATGTCGTATTTGGTAGAATACTTTTCAAAGAAATCATCGCTGGACATCGAATAAGTCGGGTGAGTTGTTTCATCCGGGTCTACCGATTCTTTCAGGTCAATTTCAACTCGGTCAAACGCAATACCCTGGTCGTGACCGATTTCAAGGAACGATTTGAACCCATATTTCTTGATATAGGCGTTGATTAAATCCCATCGCATTAAAGGCTCTGTCAAAGGACACCTCATTACAGATTGTTAGCGAACATTCAACAGTTTATAGATTCATACGGCTCGTGGAACACAAAAATGACCCCGAAATTGCCGTCGGGGTCTATAAACTACGCGATTTTGGTAAATTTAGGCGGCTGTGGGCACTTTTAGGCCGCTAGACCGGCCCAGCAACACTTTGGGTGGACATAGCCTTTAATTTTAGCATCACTTCTTCAAATGACACCGTCGGTTATTCTTTCGTTGTGAACGACAATGACGATAAACACGTGTGCCACGAATTCTACAAGATGAAGGAAGACGCAAGCTCCAGCAATATGGAAATCAGGGAACTCACCGACCGTTACTACAGGGTTAAAGAGAACGAAACGGGGTTTGTCTTCGAAAAGGTCAGGGAATATCGAATTGACCAGTATTTCTTGGTCTACACCGACGGTCACACAACATCTATTGTGAACCGCCCGGTCACGCGAACGAAAATGCCTAGCCGCGGCTACTATTTCGACACCAAGGGTCGAAAACTTTTCAAGGCCAACCCCTATAGGGTACAATTCTTTTTTCATTAAAAATCATCTTTTTTCGCCAATATCCCTTGACAGGCATGAATAATGTTTTTATATTTGGCTCGTTCGGTTAGGAAACTAGCTAAACAAAACCACTGGGGTGGTAGCTCAATTTTGGTTAGAGCACCGGCCTGTCACGCCGGAGGTTGCGAGTTCAAGCCTCGTCTATCCCGCGAAAAAAGCCTCTCATTACGAGAGGCTTTTTCGTTTGTACCACCACCCCCAATTGGGTACAAAAAATGCTAAACCAAGTTGCTCGGTTTAGCATCTATTCAATTAAAAGTTATTTAATCTATTCGTGAACGATTACGTTGTTCAGCGTCTTGCTTTCGACCTTGACGCCGTCCCAGAGCACGGCATCGGCAATGGTGCTGTTTTCGATGATGCAGCCATCGCCAACGGCCACATTCGGACCGATCGTGCTGTTGCTGATCTTTGCGTTCTTGCCGATGTAGCAGGGAGCAATGACTTTGACGCCGGGGATGTTTACCGTGGAGCTGTTGTCGTTGCGGTTCAATACGCGGGCGTTCGTTTCGAGCAGCGTTTCTGCAAGGCCGCAGTCGAGCCACTTTTGCACCGGAGCCGTGCGGAACTTGCAGCCCTTCTCGATCATCATTTCGAGGGCGTCCGTGAGCTGGAACTCGTTTTTAGTACGAATGTTGTTGTCCATCAGGTACTTGAGCGATTCCTTGAGAACCTTCGTGTCCTTGATGTAGTAGATGCCCACGATGGCTTCGTCCGAGACGAATTCCTGCGGCTTTTCGACCAGGCGGGATATGCGGCCCGTGGAATCGGTGACAGCCACGCCGAAACGGCGCGGGTCTTCGACCTTGTAGGTATAGAGGACGTTTTCGTCCATGTTGTTCAGGATAGAGAGGTCAGCTTCGAAGAGCGTGTCGCCCAAAATGATGAGCATCGGTTCATTGTCGTCGACATACGGAAGCGACAAGCTGATGGCTTCGCCAAGACCTTGGGGATTGGACTGGAGGACGGTGCGGGTGGCACCCCAGGACGGACGCTGTTTCAGGAAGGAATCCACGGCGTCGGCCTTGTAGCCCGTGATGAAAATAGTTTCAGAAGGCTTCAATCCGAGGGAATCTTCGACGATCCAATCGATAATGGTCTTGCCTGCTACAGGGAGAAGGCACTTGGGCACATTCTCCGTATAAGGGCGTAAGCGAAGGCCATTTCCAGCGACGGGAAGAACAATTTTCATTTAAATCCAATCCTCTAACGGGTCCAAAATGTAATGTTTTGTAAAGATAGAATTTTCTTACAAGATGTCAATGCTAAAACTTACAAAATGACTGATAAATTAACAAAATGCGTGTAAAGATGTTTAAAAAAGACCTCCCGTTCTTGGGAGGTCTTCGTGGATGATGCAGGGGTCGAACCTGCGACCCGCTGATTAAGAGTCAGCTGCTCTACCAACTGAGCTAATCATCCATAGTCGCTTAGGACGCGCACAATAATAGAATAAAAAAAAGGGGTTGTCAAGGGATTTTTGATAAAAAATGCTAAATTCTTCTTTATGAGCCTAAATTTCAACCGCATGGACGCCTACCTGGCTTTTTTAGGAGTAGAGCGAAACCTTTCGCCTGCGACAATTCAGAGCTACCAGGAAGATTTGCGCCATTTTGTGGGATGGCTCGACGACAACGGAATCGACCTTAAAGAATTGACTCCTGAAAAGCTTGACGAGTTCTTGACGCTCACCGCGGGGCTGGAAGACTACTCCCCCACATCAATTGCAAGACACTTTTCCAGCCTGCGTGGATTTCTCAAGTACATGCAGAGCCAAGGTGAATACGATTTCAGTACAGAATCTATGCTGGAACGTCCCAAACTCGGGCGTTACCTGCCGGAATACCTGACCCGCGAAGAAGTGGACAGTGTCTTTGAGAGTGCCGCCAAGGGCAAGAATGCCTTGCGCGACACGGCGCTGATTGAGCTCATGTACAGTGCGGGACTGCGCATCTCGGAAGCTTTGGGCATCAAGCTTTCGCAGCTGGATTTGGACAACGAGTGGCTTACGCCGATTGGCAAGGGCAACAAGCAGCGGCTGGTTCCGCTGGGCAGCAAGGCAAAGGAAAATCTGAAAAACTGGATTGAACTTGGTCGCCCCCTCACCCACCCGACCACGGACAATATCATCTTGAATGCGAGAGGCAAGCCCATGAGCCGGATGGGCGCTTGGAAGATTGTGCAGCAGCATACGATGCACTTGACCAAGCAGGTTTCGCCGCATACCTTTAGGCACAGCTTTGCGACGCACTGTCTAGAAGCGGGAATGGACTTGCGCGTGCTGCAGGAACTCCTCGGACATGCCGATATCAGCACTACGCAGATCTATACGCATATTGACAAGGAATTTATCAAGCAGGAACACCGCCAGTTCCATCCGAGAGAAAAAGACCGCATGGGCTAGAATTAAGTAAAAACCTATGATAAGCCCATGCTCTCGCCGACATGCTTTGTTAATACAATGCATGTTCGGCTCACTGGAAAAAGAAAAAAGCACGGGCAATGTTTAGGTGAACACCTAAAATTGACCCGTGCAGTTGTTGACGCTTTCGCGAAAGACTACATGTCGCCTTCGAGAACGGCGCGGATAGCCCCCAGTTTCTCGTTGGTTTCTTCGAATTCGCGTTCCGCGTTGGATGCCGCCACGATACCACCGCCAGCCTGCAGGCTGATGGTCTTGCCCTGTTTCAGGCAGCAGCGGATAGCGATACAGAAATCCAGGTCTCCGTCACTTTCGATGTAGCCCACGGCGCCAGCGTAGAAGCGGCGCTTGACTTTCTCGAGTCCGGAAAGGATTTCGATGGCGCTGATTTTAGGAGCTCCGCTGACGGTACCTGCCGGGAAGCTGGAACGCAGCACTTCGATGGACTTCTTGCTCTTGGAGACGCGGCCCTGCACATCGGAAACCAGGTGGATGACATGGCTGAACTTTTCGCATTCCATGTACTTGGTGGTTTCGACGGTGCCGGCTTCACAGACGCGACCGAGGTCGTTGCGAGCGAGGTCCACGAGCATCAGGTGTTCGGCGCGTTCCTTCGGGTCGCCCTTCAGGTTGCTCATGAGCTGTTCGTCTTCAGCTTCGTCCTTGCCGCGGCGGCGCGTACCGGCGATGGGGTGAATCGTCGCAATGCCTTCGCGAACGCGCACCAGGCTTTCGGGCGATGCGCCGATGAACTGATGCGTGCCGTAGTCGAGATAGAACATGTAGGGCGACGGGTTCACGGTGCGAAGCCTACGGTAGATGTCGAGCGCTTCGATGTCGCTTGCGAACTGCACGCGGCGTGAAGGGACCGCCTGCACGATGTCGCCTGCGACAATGTGCTTCTGGAGCTCGGCGACCTTTTCGGTGTATTCCTTGCGGGACTTTTCCAGATCGGTCATGGTGATGCCCTTGCCGTACTGCGGTTCGGGAGCAAGGTAGCTGAAGTCCAGGTCGGCCAGGCGCGACTTTACCTTCTCGATAGCCGCCTTCAAGTCGATCTGATGTTCCTCGTAGTTCAACGCGAACAGGTGAAGCTTTTCGGTGAAGTGGTCGAATACGATGTAGATGTGACCCACCAGGAATTCCGCTTCGGGGATGTTGAGCTCATCGACCTGCGGTGCGAGGCGGATGGTATCGCAGCGGGCGCAGAATTCATAGCCAAGATAGCCTACGCCAGAAGAAGGAATAGGAATCTGGTTAGGCGGCACCGTGTTTTCGGCAGAAATCATCAGAAGTGCGTCGAGAATATCGCCCTCGCCTTCCTTGAGGAAGGTGGATTCCTTGCCATCGACAACGATGCTCACGTCCTTTTCGTTTTGACGCAGACGGAAGCCCTCGTCCACCATCAAGGTGGAATAGCGACTGCGACCGTGCGAGAAGCTAGCGGATTCAAAGATTGCCTTTGCTCCGAGTTTCTTGCCGAGCGAAAACGGGGTGTAGCGTTCTCCGGGGAGTGCCACGTAGATACTGTCGGTACGGGGTTCGTATCTTTCAGATTCGGTAATGTGCCTAATGTTCGTTGTCATTTTGATCCTCTGGTTTAAAAATCGTTTGCTTTTTTTCCGCAAAGGCTTTTTGTTACCGGAGGATTTTCAGAATTTAAAAGGAAAGGCCTCCGTGAGTCCGGAAGCCTTTGCTTAAAATCTTGGGTGATTTGCGACAAATACCGGGCTCTATGTCAGAGTCCGCGCCACCAACGACGGTTCAGGGTTGCTGTTGTCACAAAGTTCATCATATCACAAAAATACCAAAGCGAAATGGGGTTGGCAAGGGGGTCGCCTAAAAAAAGTGCTTTTTTACCATTTTGGGCAACCCCACTCCCCCTGCTTATTTAATCTTCCCGACCACCCGCTTGGCATCGGCCATGGCACGAACCACGAGAGATGCTCCGTTCGCACAGTCGCCCACGGCGTAAATGTGGCGGGACGGATCGGGAATGATGGCTGTCCTTGGGGTCAGCTGCAACCCCAGATCGTTCACGATGCCTTCGGCGGGGACCCCGGTAAAGCCCATGGCGAGCACTACCAGGTCTGCCTCGATGATTTCTGTCGTGTTCGGAACTTCGGTGGGCTTAAGAGGCTTGCCCAGCGGAGACATGTCCCATTCGACACGGACCGCCTCGACTCCGGCAACCTTGCCGTCCTTGACGATAAACTGCTTGGAAGACACGTTCCAGCGGCGTTCGCCCCCTTCGTGGTGCGCGTAGCTGGTGCGCAGCATGTAAGGCCAGTCTGGCCAAGGCGTCGAAGGAGAACGGGTCTCGGGGGGCTTCGGCATGAATTCCACCTGAAGAACGCTCTTGCAGCCTTCGCGGATCGACTTGCCCACGCAGTCGTTGCCGGTATCGCCACCGCCAATCACCAGAACCTTCTTGCCCTTTGCGCTGAAACGTTCCGGGTTCTTCTCGTCGGGCATTTCGGCACCATGCAAGAAGTCGAGTGCGAGGTAGATGCCTTCGGCTTCGCGGCCAGGAATCTTCAAGTCGCGGGCGTTCGGGGTACCGATGGCGAGAACGACCTCGTCATAGTTCTTGTGTATGTACTCGGCAGAAATGTCCTTGCCGATTTCGGTGCTGCAGACAAACTTGATGCCGGCGGCTTCGAGGAGGGCCACGCGGCGGTCGATGATCTGCTTTTCAAGTTTCCAGTTCGGAATGCCGTAGCGAAGAAGTCCTCCGACTTTCTCGCGTTTTTCGTAAACGGTGACGGCGTATCCCTTGCGGCGCAGTGCTTCAGCGGCGAAAAGCCCCGCAGGACCAGAACCGATGACAGCCGCGGTCCTGCCATTTGATTCTGCGGCGGGGAGACTCACCCACCCTTCCTCGAAGGCGGTCTCGATCATGAACTTTTCGACCTGACGCACCATGACAGCATCGTCGTTTAAGTTGCGAGTGCAGCATGATTCGCAGAGTGCCGGGCAGACACGACCCGTAAATTCCGGGAAGAAGGTTGTCTTGCTGATGATGTCATAGCCCTTGCGGATGTCGCCTACGGCAACTGCCGTGTTGAATTCGGGAACCAGGTTGCCTAGTGGGCATCCTGCGCCGTGGCAGAACGGGATACCGCAATCGGAGCAGCGCGAAGCCTGCGCCATGATTTCGGTCGGGAAGAACTTGCGTTCGACTTCCTTGGTGTCCTTGATGCGTTCATCGACTGGACGGTATACATCTTCGATACGATTGATTTGCGTCATAATTCAGGCCTCTCCGATTATTTGCTTGCCTGGTTAGCCAAAAGTGCGTGTCTGTATTCCACAGGGACGACCTTCACGAATTTCGGACGTTCGCTGTTCCAGTTGTCGAGGATATGCTGACCCTTGACGCTGTTCGTGGCGGCGACATGTTCGCGGATGATGCCGAGCAGTTCCGATTCGCTTTCGGTGCCAGGCAGAACGCTTTCAAGGTCGACCGATTCCACATTGCAGCTCAGGTCGAAGTGGCCCGTTTCATCGTACACGTAAGCAAAGCCACCCGTCATACCGGCAGCGAAGTTCACGCCCACGCGGCCGAGCACCACTACGCGACCACCGGTCATGTATTCGCAGCCGTGGTCACCCACGCCTTCGCTGACCAGGAGCATACCCGAATTGCGGATACCGAAGCGTTCACCGGCGAGACCGTTGATGAACACCTTGCCAGACGTTCCACCGTAACCGATGACGTTACCGGCGATGACGTTGTCTTCTGCCTTGAAGGTGGCGTTATGCGACGGACGCACGACAATTTTACCACCAGAAAGGCCCTTACCCATAAAGTCGTTGGCTTCGCCTTCGAGGTCGAGCGTGACACCCGGAGCAAGGAATGCGCCCAAGCTCTGGCCGGCGACACCCTGCAGGTGAATTTTGATGGTGTCTTCGGGAAGACCCTTCACGCCGAAGCGTTCGTCGACTTCGCCAGAAAGTTCCGTACCCACGGTGCGGTCCACGTTGTGGATCATGGCGCAGAGTTCCACCGGAGAACCCTTTTCGAGAGATTCCTTGACGAACGGGAGGATTTCCTTGCGGTCGAAGTTTTCGAGAGCTTCCTTTACATAGGCGGTGTCGTACTTCTTGACATGAGTCTTGCCGTCGTGAGCATCGACAGACGAGAAGATCTTGCTGAAGTCGAGACGCTTTGCCTTGTAGAATTCAATAGCGCGGTTCATGTCGAGCAAGTCGGAACGACCGCAGGCTTCGTCGAGGCTCTTGAGACCAAGCTGAGCCAGGATTTCGCGGACTTCGTCGGCGATGAAGTAGAGGAAGTTTTCCACGTATTCGGGCTTGCCCTTGAAGTGCTTGCGGAGTTCAGCGTCCTGCGTGGCAAGACCCATGGGGCACTGGTTCGTATGGCACTTGCGGTCCATGATACAGCCGAGACTTACCAGCAGGTTCGTGGCAAAGCCGAATTCTTCGGCACCGAGGAGGGCTGCAATCACCACGTCACGACCCGTCTTGAGCTGACCATCGACCTGGAGCTTGACGCGACCGCGAAGGTCGTTGAGCACCAGGGTCTGTTCCGCTTCGGCAATGCCGAGTTCCCACGGAAGGCCTGCGTGCTTGATAGAGGTAAGCGGAGATGCGCCCGTACCACCATCGTGACCAGAAATCAGCACCACATCGGCGTGAGCCTTGGCCACACCGGCAGCAACCGTACCCACGCCCACTTCGGACACGAGCTTCACAGAGACGCGCGCCTTCGGGTTGGCGTTGCGCAGGTCGTAAATCAGCTGGGCAAGGTCTTCGATGGAGTAAATATCATGGTGCGGCGGCGGAGAAATCAAGGATACGTTCGGAATGCTGTGGCGGATGCGAGCCACGAATTCGTTCACCTTGTGGGCCGGTAGCTGCCCGCCTTCGCCGGGCTTGGCTCCCTGCGCCATCTTGATCTGCAAATCCTTGGCGTGGCGCAGGTAGTCAATCGTGACGCCAAAGCGTCCCGAAGCTACCTGGCGGATGGCACTGCTGCGGATGTCGCCGTTCGGTGCTGGGGTGTTGCGGTCGGGGTCTTCGCCACCTTCACCGCAGTTGCTCATGGCACCGTTCCTGTTCATGGCGATAGCAATGGCTTCGTGGGCTTCGGGGCTCAAGGAGCCTAGGCTCATGGCTCCTGCCACAAAATGATGCACGATCGACTGTCGGCTTTCGACTTCGGAAATATCAATCGGTGTCGTTTCCTTGAACTTGAAGAGACCACGCAGCGTGCAAAGGCGTTCGGACTGGTTGTCGATTAGGCTCGAGTATTCCTTAAACTTGTCGTAATTGCTACCCTGCACGGCCTGGCGGAATGCTGCCAAGGACTGCGGAGTCCACAGGTGGCGTTCGCCTTCCTTGCGGTACTTGTACTGACCGCCTTCCTTGAGAATTGGGCTTGCATCGCGGAGCGACACGTTGTTGCGGGCGTCGACTTCCTTCGCGATTTCTTCGAGACCGATACCTTCGATGCGGCTTGCTGTTCCCGGCAGGAACTTTTCGATGAGTTCCTGGTTCAGGCCCACCGCTTCAAAAATCTGGGCGCTGCGGTAGCTGCGGAGCGTGGAAATACCCATCTTCGACATAATCTTCAGGAGACCCTTGTCGACTGCCTTGACGTAGTTTG
>JAFXLS010000160.1 GCA_017530965.1 Fibrobacter sp. | reverse complement strand
TGTCGATGGATATCCGAGTTTTCGAACGACCTTTGTTGCCGACTTTAAATCATGAAATGTTTCCAAAGCCTTGGCGATTTGATCTTCGGTAAAATGCATGATGCGTCCTCTAGTTGTGTCCAACTATTCGTCCGCATCCCCCAATTAGACCTCAAGAATGCAGAAAAAATAACTGATGAAAAAATCATTGATTTTTACATCTGGCAATTTTCCAAAATGATGAAAGATTCTAAGCAAATGAATGGCAATGGCTTTCGTAAAAAAATAAGATACGAGTAGTAGGCGTAGTATTTTTCAGGGGACAAAGCCTCTTTCGGTACAGCCATGACAATTCGTGCAAGCACGATTGTCGCGGCATTCGCCTTGCGGGGTTTTAGGGGGCGGAGCCACCTAGGAGAGGGGGTGGAGAGCAATGCAGTGCGAACCAGGGGGACCCCTCCCCCATCTACAAACCGTTCGGCTCTATCGCTTCAAAAAAACTATGACATCGCCTCACTCTCGCCTACACGACTCGTTAAGACGAGTCGCTTAAGGCTCACACTAAACCATAAGGCAACATATTTCTATATTTGGGCGCGTATGGAAATTATTCAAGACAAGCTGAAGGTCAGCATTGCCTATTCCTTGAAGGAACGCACCGGAAAGATTCTCGAAGAAGTGCCCGCGAGCTACCCGTTCGTGTACATTCACGGGTTCAACAATATTATTCCGGGGCTTGAAGACGCGCTGGAAGGCCGTCACTTGAATGAAAGTTTTACTGTCGATATTCCGTTTGAACAGGGCTACGGCCCCTACCGCCCCGATTTGGTGATGGAGGTCCCGAAGGACGAACTCCGCGAAGTGGGCGAAATTTGGCTCGGCATGGAGCTCGAGATGTACATGGACGAGGACGTGCGCGAATTCCAGCTGCCCGAGACGGCAGACGAGTTCGTGGACGGGCTGAATCTGGACGATGATGACGAATCCGACGGAATTTACACGATCAAGGAAATCAAGAAGGACACCGTGGTCGTGGACGGGAACCACCCCTTTGCGGGCAAGGACCTGACTTTCGACGTGACGGTGGTCGCGATTGACCAGCCGAGCTTTACCGAGCTCGAAACCGGCTACCCCGACCGCGAAGAAGATTTTGACCATTTTGACGACGGCTTCGACGGAGCCGACGGCGAAGATTTTGACGACAACAACCACAACAGGAGATGGCGCTAATGGCATCGATGGACGAACTCAAGAAGGCTGCAGGCGTTCGCGCGGCAGATATGATCAAGGACGGCATGACCGTGGGTCTTGGAACGGGTAGCACCGCCGCCCACATGGTGAACCGCCTTGCCGAGCGCATCAAGACAGAAGGCTTGCATGTTGTGGGCGTGAGCACGAGCTGGAGCACCACGCTGCAGTGCAGAAGCCTCGGCATCCCGCTGAAGGAAATGGGCGAAGTTTCTCACCTGGACATGGTGATTGACGGTGCCGACGAAATCGACGACCAGCGCAATTTGATCAAGGGCCGTGGCGCAGCCCACCTGCTCGAAAAGATTGTCGCCTCGATGACGGACAACTACGTAATCATCGCAGACAGCGGCAAGAAGGTGAACAAGCTCGGCGAAAAGTTCGCAGTACCGCTGGAAATCATTCCGGGTGCTATCGCCGTGGTGACCGAACGCGTGAAGAAGCTCGGCGGAGACCTCAAGGTGCGTATGGGCGCTCCCGGCAAGGACGGCCCGGTGATTAGCGATAGCGGCAACCTGATTGCAGACGCCAAGTTCGGCATTATCGAAGACGCCGACAAGCTCGCCCGCGACCTGGAACACATCGTGGGTATCGTGGGTCATGGCCTGTTCGTAGGCATGGCCACAAAGGTGATTCTCGCCGACGCCGAGAAAGGCCTGGTAGAGTTCTAGAAGACACGGATGTGAGATGTGAAATGTGTGATTATTCATTTCACATTATTCACTTCACATTAGTCATTTCACATAAACTAAAAAATCCCTCGGTAAGAACCGAGGGATTTTTTAGCGTTATAAGCGCGTGCTCAATTAGTCTTCGTCGGCGAGTTCCGGAGCCTTCTTGATCACGTTGCGACGGCCGTAGCGGACCTTGGACGGATCGAAGGTGGTTTCGACGGCTTCGACTGCGGGTTCAGCGGCAGGTGCTGCAGGGGCAGCGACCGGGGCTTCAACGGCAGGAGCGGCCGGAGTTTCAACCGGAATACGCGGAGCGAGCGGGCGGCGAGCTTCAGGAGCTGCGGCCGGAGCGGCTTCGACGGCGGGAGCTGCAGCTGCGGGAGCCTGGGCTTCGGCAGCTACGTTCTGAGCTTCAACGTTCTGTTCGCGGCGGCCTTCGCGGCGGTCGCGACGATCGCGGCGGTTGCCACGGTCACGTTGTTCATTGCGGTCGCGAGTGGGCTGCTGCTGTTTGTCGGCAGAGCGATTGTCGCGATTTTCCTTAGCAGGACGGTCCTTGCCATTGTTGTTCTGGCGATTTTCCTTGCGTTCACCGCGCTGAGCCATTTCCTGTGCGCTGATCGGGCGACGGGAAGCCGGCTTCAAGTTCATGTCCGGGGTGAGCTTCTTGAAAATCGGGGTACGAAGCATGGTAAGGAGCTTGTTAACCTTCGTGAGGATAACGATGCACAGAATCACTGCAACGAGTGAGAGTGCGAGTGCGATGTATTCCATTCGGGGCACCTCATAAGTAAGGGTTGACCGCAGGTGCAGGCTGGAAATAAACCCGCAGGCGGTGTGGCTGGTTCGTGTTTGTGTGTGCTTAAAGCCATCTTACTAGCGCCTCCTGAGAGGCTTGACGGCGATAAGGTTTCGGGCAAATTGGGCCAGCGAAACTATTTAAGGAGCCTCTGCCGCAGCAGAAGGCCATTGTGAGCCACGGGCGCAAATATAACAAAACTGTTAAATGATTGGGGATTGACGGTTAAGAAACATCCCCAAAACCGCTCTGCCGGTGGCGGTTTAAAGATGCATATCGAGCTTTTCCAGCGATTTTTTGACAGAATCGCCGTAAGCAGTCAGTGAATCGAGGTTTTTCTTTAAAGAATCCACCTTATTCAAAAGAATCGCATTTTCGCGTGCAAGACGATTCATTTCGGCCAAAGTGGCCTCGTCGGTGCAGCCAGAAAGGGTAAAAACAGCGAAAACAGAAAAGAGGATTGCAGATAAAGTAATTTTGAATTTCATGCGCAGAATATAGAAAAAAAAGGAAGAAGTATACCAAGTTTTCTATCTTTGTCCATATGATTAGTGCAACGACATCGCCGGAACTGCTTTTGCCGGTGGGAACCCGTGAAATGCTAGAAGCCGCCGTTAAAAACGGTGCCGATGCGGTTTATTTTGGAGTCCCCCACTGGAATGCCCGAGGCCGCACCGAAGACTTTACGTTTGACGATGTCCGCGACATGATCCGCTACGCCCGCATTCGCGGGGTGCGCACCTTCTTGGCCATGAATGTGCTGGTTTTTGAGCGGGAACTTTGGGAATTGCCCGAATTTCTGGAGAAAATCATCTCCCTGGAG
Organism: Fibrobacter sp.; assembly: GCA_017530965.1. Taxonomy (GTDB): domain Bacteria; phylum Fibrobacterota; class Fibrobacteria; order Fibrobacterales; family Fibrobacteraceae; genus Fibrobacter. Next base: position 20,487 of record JAFXLS010000160.1, on the reverse strand, counting down.
CCCGACGCCTTCATTATCCAGGACATCGGTCTTGCCAGACTTATACGCGCCATTGCCCCTCAACAAGAGATTCATGCCAGCACCCAGATGACACTTGCGAGCGCCGAAGGCGTCAATCTGGTCAAATCCATCGGTTTTAACCGCGCTGTACTCGCCCGCGAACTTTCGGTAAAGGAAATTGCGGCAATCAAGGGCGGAACCGACCTGGAGCTAGAAGTTTTTATTCACGGAGCCCTTTGCGTTAGTTACTCGGGCCAGTGTCTGACCAGCGAAAACTTTGGCGGCCGCAGCGCCAATCGCGGCCAATGCGCCCAAAGCTGCCGCCTTCCTTACCGCATTTTTGTAGACGGCAAGGAATTCCGTGACACCGACGCCCAATACCTCTTTAGCACCCGCGACCTGTGCGCCCTTCCGAAACTGGACGAATTGGAAGAAATCGGCGTGAATTCGCTGAAAGTCGAAGGCCGCCTCAAGAGCCCCGAATATGTTGCCGCCGTATCCCGCGCCTACCGCAAGGCGTTGAACCGGATTCCGCTTGATTCCAAGGACATGGAACCGCTAGAAGTGCTTTTCAGCCGCGGCCTCAATACCGGCTGGCTCGACGGAGATAACCATCAGGAACTTGTAAACGGCACCTTCAGCAATCACCATGGCATGGCCCTCGGGCAAGTCACCAAAACCGAACGCGGGCAGATTATCGTCGCTCTCGATGAATCAGTAGGCTCCACCTACCCGCAACCCGGCGACGGCATCCTCTTCGAAAATGCAGCATTGGGCGTAAGCATCGGCAGCAGACTCTACGCCGCGCAAGTCACCCATTTACCGCGCCCGAAGCGCGGCGAGCCTAAGTACTTGCGCATGGAATTCGGGCGCGATTTCGATACCCGCCAAATCGCTGTCGGCATGCAGGTTTACCGCAACGACTCCCCTGCGCTTGAACGCGAACTGCGCAAGACATTCACGGACCGCAATCTCGAAGAACGCATCCCCGTGAACATGGTTCTTTCCGGGAAAATCGGCGAACCCTTGAAGCTTACGATAAGCGACGGGCCGAGGCATTCCGCAGAAGTTGAAGCAGAAATACCCCTCGAAGCGGCCCGCAACAGTGAAAATCGCAGCAAAAACGAAGCGGACAAGGCCCTCCATGATTTGGCCCAGAAGGAACTTTCGGGCCTAAGTGCGACCGCCTACCAGTTAAAGCTCCTGGACATTCAAGTAGACCGCGGCGCATTCATCCCGGGAAAAGTCCTGAGGACTCTACGCCAGAATGCCGCCGAAAAGCTGGATGCAATTCGCTGCCAGTGGAAGGTTCTTTCGCCCAAGGCGGATGATGGCAAGACGTTCCTCGAAAGCACCCGCGCCAAGTTCAAGTCCGGCGCATCTACCAGTGGCACGACTTTTGCTTCCGCTACACCAGTCACCGACGCCAAGCACCCGATTATCAGCGTACTGGTCCGCAATCCGGACCAGATTGCCGCTCTCAAGGGCCTCGATATTGACCGCGTCATCATGGATTTCGACTGGGGCGTCAAATACGATGAATCCCTGCAGCAGATTCGCGACCTCGGATTCAAGGCGGGCATGGCGACGCTTCGCATCCACAAGCCGGGCGAAAGCCATTACCTCAAGAATATCCTGCGGCTTTGCCCGGACTTTGCCCTGGTGCGAAATCTGGGGGCACTCTCCATCCTTAAAGAAAGCGGTATCCCGCTCACCGGCGACTACAGCTTGAACGCCGCCAACAGTGTAAGCTACGACTGGCTTCTTTCGCAGGGGCTCACGACGCTCCACCCCTCTTGGGACCTTAACAGCACGCAGCTCTTTGACCTTCTCGAAAATATCGACGGAGAGCGCCTGGAACTCACTCTGCACCAGTACATGCCCGCCTTCCATTCGGAATACTGCGCCTTCGCCCGCGCGCTCACGACGGGTCGTCGCTTCCCGGAATGCGGCAAGATTTGCACCAAGCACAAGGTGGAAATTCTGGACCACAAGGGTGAACGCCACTTCTTGCAGAGCGACGCCGAATGCCGTAACACACTCTTTGTGGGTAAGCCGCAATCGGCGCTAAAGCTCCTCCCCCGCCTTCGCAGCGCCGGCGTGAACCATTTCCGCCTCGAAATGCTCACCGAAGATGCCGAAACCGTGCGCCGTAAGGTACTCATATACACGCAGGCCATTCGCGGTAAAATCGCCATCGAAGAAGCCATCCGCGAAGCGGGCATTCAAGAAAAGTACGGTCTTTCCGAAGGCCAGCTCTTTAACGAAAGCACCTGGCAAGACCGCAAAAAATAACACTCTTGCGTTTTCGAAAGAAGCCCCGCCGCACCTAGAATTGGCGGGACTCCCCAACTGAAAATTCGCCATCGGGTGGATAGCAAATCGCCGACATTCACCGGCAAAGACAAATTTAGTCACAGACCTCGTCAAAATGCGAAAAAAGATTAAAATCTGCAAACAGCTGTTTGCAGGAATCTTCATTTTTTACAAATTGTCAAACTTTGATTGCAGGGATTTTGCAAGAAATTACTTCTTGGCACGGGCAATGGCTTCTTTGGCCAGCTTGTCTACAAGTTCATTCCACTTGACGCCGGTATGGGCTTCCACCTTTTCAAAACTCACACGATGTAAGTAAGGCTGTGCCGCCGACACGTACCGCTTGGCAATATTGCTCTTGGCTTGCCATTCGCCTTTGGCCCAGCGGGCAATGCCTTCATAGTCGTGACAGATAACACCACACTTGTCATTGGCATCAAGCCAGCGCATGGCCTGGTAAGAGGCCATCACTTCGCCGTCGATGTTACGGCTTTCGGCATCGAAGGCCGTTATGCCAGAACCACGGGCGATTTCCTTGTCATTTTCGGTTACCACAAATGCCCAGCCCGATTTTGCAAATCCAGGCGAAAAAGATCCGTCCACGAAAACCCGCAAGCCTTCGGGCACAGGAGCTTCCATTCCAGAAATCCACGCTTCCGCTTCGGCACGGGAACCAAAGGATTTAAAGAGTACACCCTTGACTCCATGGGTCAATTTTTCACATTCGGCCCAAGTCATGACGATTTTGCTTTCGTTCGGGGACTTTATCGCATAGAATTTCTGTTTAGGCATGGCCCAAAATTAGTATATTTAAAAGGAAATTTGTACTGGAGTTTACGTGAAACCGTCACCGTATTTTAAAGATTGTTTTAAATACTTTTTTAAGCGATTCAAGAGCAAAGAATCGTTGTTCAAATGGTTTCTAAATCAAGCTGGCGAAGACTCCGGTGTATTTGATTTTCCGGCATCCTTAAAAGGATATCCCAAGACCTTGGTTTTCTTGGATCGCAACCTGGAAAAATCCGCCGTGTTCATGCGTGCTATGCCCGATGTATTTTTTAAGAATGCATTCCTGTGCGCCCATGAATCACAGCAGGTCCTGGTTTCGGCAAGGCGCGCGTCAGCGGTTTACTACAGCGACCTTGAATGCCGTTACGGCGAATCCGTTTTTGAAGAAATGGAAGCCAAGTGCAAAGAATTCGCTCCGAAGGTGTGCATTTACCTAGGCGAAGCATTTTTGCCCACCCTTTACTTGGCCAAAGTGAGTGGTGCGGGTTGCAGAATCGGATTCTCGGACGAGAACTGTTTTCCCTTCTTGAACGTGTGCCTGAAACCCAACCAATCCACTGAAGCGGCCCTGATTAACCAATACTACGGGGTCAAGTAATGCAAAAAGGGTATTCCACCATCATTACCGAAAGCGGTGGCTATGCGGACCTCCACATGCACACCAAACTCTCGGATGGAAACCTTTCCGTCGAAGAATTGCTGGTCCTTTGCAAGCGCAAGGGACTCCGCTGCATATCCATTACCGACCACGACAACCTGGACAGCTACAACCTGGCCGTAGAACCGGCCAAAGAAATTGGCCTCGAAATTATCCCGGGCATTGAAATTTCGGCCGTGTGGCAGGGTAAGGACATTCACATTCTGGGCTACTACTGCGACCCCACGAACCTGGCGCTGAACATGGAACTTCAGGATTTCGCGAAGCAGAGAATTACCCGCGCCAAGGCTATCATCAAGAAGCTGAACGCTCTGGGTATCGACATTACCTACGAAAAGGTTGTGAGCTACTGCAAGGGAAAGGTCATCGGCCGTCCCCACATCGCCATGTCCATGGTTGATGAAGAATACATTTCCAACTTCTCGGAAGCCTTCACCAAATACCTGGGTGACGGTTGTGTGGCCTTTGTCGAAAAGAAAGGGCTGAATCCACAGCAGACTATCAAGCTTATCGAAAATGCCGGCGGAATTGCCGTGCTCGCCCACCCCTACAAGTCGGGGCTTTCCGACGAATTCATCGAAAACATGGTAGAATGGGGTGTGCAGGGAATCGAAGTCTACAGCCCTGCCCAGAAGGGTGCCGTTGGCCGCAAGTACAAAGAGATTGCGCAAAAATTCGGCCTTATAGGCACCGGCGGTTCGGACTTCCATACCGAAGCAGGTGCTTATCCGCCCAACTGCATGAAAATGCCTTATTCCGTGGTGAACGCCCTCCGTGAACGTCGTGAAAAACTGAGAGCGGAATGGTACTAATGAAAGCCAAGTATTCATTTTTCATTTTTCATTTCACATTTTTCGTTCTTTTTGTAGCGTCTCTTTTTGCTGAACCGCTAAAGCCCGACCAGTACGTAAAGCCGTCTGCGCAAGACTCTGTCTACAAGACGCCCTGGGGTATTGATCCCGCCGCACGTGAAACGGACGCCGGTCGTTGGGTGTTGCCCCACCGGGAACTCATGCAGCGTACCTACGATATTTCGGGCCAAAAATCTGAATGGGTGCTGGGCACCTCCATTCTCGGAGCACCCGAACTAGATCCAGACCACATGGGTATGGGTTCTATCCAGAGTCGCTACCCCAGCAAGCTTGCAGGCCTATTTACCACCCGTCTCGGTTACGACGCCACCACCCTGGGTTTGAACGGCGAAAACGGAATTCTCTTTGAAGAACGCAAGGGGATTCCCGTCGACACCCCCATTACCGACCTGAACTGGGAACGCCCGGCTTTCGGTGGAAACGCGCTGCGCCTCGATTTCCGCAGGCTGGTGACCGATTCCGTCTCCCTGGAATTCGGGCTCGCCAGCCACTCCGATATAGATTCCAAGGAATACAGCTACCAAAACGTGACCCACTCGCCGTATTTCGCCTTGGGCCGAGACTCCTCGCAGATTCCTTTTGCCGGTCGCAACATCGCCATGAACAGCATGCACATCCAGCCGATTCTTACCTGGCGATTCGGTTGGGGCAAGGCTTTCACTAAACTGAACTACGTTAATCTGAGAAATGCCGATAACACGAACCACAAGGTTCTGCTGGATACGCTGGACAAGGCCATTCGCACCTTCCAAGCCGATCCCTACGTGACAGAAATCCACACCTTCGGTTACGGCGGTGGCATCGAGGTCTATCCCACAAAAAAACTCACCCTTTCTACAGACTTCACCTACAACGAACACGAAATTGAACAGGATTCCCTGCCCCACATTTTCAAGGGAACCAGGGACTATCTAGATACCCTCGGCGAACAGCACACAGACACCCTCTATTACGACACTCTCAAGGCAATAACCTACGAATCCATGTTGGGCAATTTCGGAATCGCTTACCGAACCATCTTTAATCCGGCAATCAAATTCAAGTATGAATTCCTGAACACCGACCATACCGGCGATAACGACACAACACGCTCTTATTTCCAGGACCGCGAAACAGGATACCTGGAACTGAAAGACACTCTTTGGAATAGGGTTATTTTCCGCACCCAAACAGGTCTCCAAAGAAACAGTTCCGTCCGTAACGAGGTGGATCTCGCTCCCGCCTATTCTGCTGACGTTCTGGCCTTTTTACCTTACCATCTGCGCGCAAACGTGGGTATGCGCCATGACAACAAGTTCCCCGACGTGGGCCAACTCAAGATTGACGAAATAGGTCGTCTGGCCTTCCACCGCAAGGACCTCAAATACGAAGAACGTGACCGTTACACCTTTAATCTGGGTTACCAGCAACGGGAAGTTTTTTACGGAATCGGGCTCCGTTACGAAGATGTCAATAACCTCATGAAGCCCCGCTGGGTCAAATGGGGTTATGCAGATTCGACAAACAGCTTGGAAGATGTCTACACATGGACCAACATCGATAACGTGAACAGCCTGGACTGGCTTTTGCAGGTGGGATTCAGACTGGGTAACTGGAAGTTCTACCTGGAACGTGGCGAGACCCTGGACCGTAGCCTAAAACTGATTGACACACCGGAACTCTATTACAAGGGCAGCATCCACTGGCAAAACAGATTTGTATCTGACCGCCTAGGCGTAAGCGTGCGAGTGGACTGGCAGTGGTTCGGTGAACGTTACGACTGCACCATTGGCGAAAGCGGTGGTCCCGAACTGGAACTTATGAAGAAATACCTGGCGATGGACTTTGAAGCCCGTATGCAGATTCTTTCCTTCGAACTCTACACACGCATCGAAAACTTCAATCACAGCATTTACATGCCGGCTAGCGGATACACCCCCGAAGGCCTCCGTTTCGCCTACGGCATCGTCTGGACATTTAGAAATTGATTTTATAAATCTGCGGCCAATTTTTGCCGGTAATCCACAGATTCTTGCCGTCGTAAGCGATTCCATTCAGCACGTCCACATCTGGATGCCAACGTTTGATTTCGGCCACTTTACGGCTTAAATCCAAATAGCGAATGACTTTCCCGCTAGGTAGCGAAATCACCGCAATGGCTGCTGTCTGCCAAATGTTGGCATACAGAGTGTCGCCCACGATTTCAAGTTCGTTCAAAAGCTTTATCGGGCGACCGCCATCGGTTACTGGAACGACGCCCACCACATTGAATCCACCCAAGGCAATCTGCAAAAGCTCGCTGGAACCATTGCTCATCAATAGAGCATTCTTCCAATAGGTCAATCCCCAGCCTTCCGTAGGAATGCGGAACTCACCTTTGAGGGTAAAAGGTTTGCGGCTATAAATGAAGGCTTTTTTCGATTTCCAGGTCAAATAGAAAATATCGTCGCCAACAGCTATGGATCCTTCTCCAAAATAACGTTCCGAAAGTTTTGCCGAATCCAAAATTTTGCCGTCCAGCGTGCGACGGTAAAGTCCCGACTGTCCATATTGGCCGGTGGTTTCTACCAGCTCTTTCCCGTCAAAAAACAGCCCCTGGGTAAAATGGGTCTTTTCATGGGGAATAGAATCCAAAATTTCGGGAACCACACGAGGGGCTTCAGCGAAAGCGAGAGACGAAAGAACTAAGACTGAAGCGAAAGAGCAAAGACGAGTGAAAAAATTCATGTTCAAAAATTACTAAATTGCACGCCATGGGTGAATTAAGGACACCAGCCAAAGTCAAGATAATCGTAGGGATTCTCGCTAAAGATTCCCAAGCGGTAGAGGCCGTGCGCGACACGCTTCGAAACCGCTTTGGCGAAGAGGAGCTTGCGCTCCCGCCGTTCCCGTTTACCTTTACCAACTACTACGTCGACGAAATCGGGAACGCCCCCGTGCGTGCCTTTTTCAGCTACGAGACTCTGGTCGACCGCGAAACCATCGTCGACATCAAGCTTTGGAGCAACGACGTCGAACTGGAAATTGCCAAGCAAAACGGCACGCCCGGGCTTCGCCCCGTGAATCTGGACCCCGGCTACATGACCCTCGGACAGTTCTTTTTGGCCACCACCAAGGATCAGCGCCAGCGCGTTTACATGCAGCGAGGCATTTTCGTAGAACCCACGCTCTATTTTCAGGATGGGCATTTTCACGCCTTCGACTGGACCTACCGCGACTACCAAAGCGAAAAGTACATCCAGTACCTGGAACAAGTCCGTGCCCGCCTCGCCTACCAAATGAGCACCGGAAAACCATATAGAATGAGAAATGCGCAATAAATTCATTCTACACCTCACATTACACACTACACACCCCACACTTTTATGAAAGCCGGCATATTCACCATTCTTCTCCTTTGCTGTTCCAACGTATTCATGACTTTCGCCTGGTACGGGAACCTTAAACTCAAGGAAATGCACATCAGCACCGACTGGCCGCTATTTCTCGTAATCGTGGCCTCTTGGGGAATCGCCTTTTTTGAATACTGCATCGCTGTTCCGGCAAACGTTATCGGTAGCCGCATCAACGGTGGGCCCTTTACCCTGATGCAGCTTAAAATCATCCAGGAAGCCATTTCGCTAACGGTTTTCACCGTCATCGCGACAACGGTTTTCAACAACGAGGCGCTGCACTGGAACCACATCGTGGCTTTCGCCTGCATTATTGCGGCCGTATTCTTCGCCTTCCTCAAATAAACCGCAAAATGGCGTTCCCGGCAACACATAAATGGACCAGTCTCCTTGTCGCAATCGTCGTAGCGACCGTCTGCCTATGTGCCCCCGCCGAAGCCAAGAGTAATTCCAGCGTCAAGGATTCCCACAAGACATCGAGCAAGACCTCCTCCAAATCGGATAAGAAATCATCCAAGAAATCCAGCAAAGCCAAGAAAAGCGACAATAAAAAATCGAAGAAAGCCTCTGAAAAAAAATCCAAGAAAGTCAAAATTAACGAAGACGATCCCAAGGCATTTACCAAAGCGCTCCTTGCCGATAAAGACGGCGTTGAATACGAAATTGTTGAATCTCCGAAAAAAAAGAAGGTTGAAAAGCAGAAAAAACAAATGGTGCAGGTTCAAGAAATTGGCGATACCTTCGACTTTTCTACCATGCTTCTGCCCATTACCCACGAAGCCTTGGTCGGTTCCCCTTACGGAATTCGCAGCCACCGACTGCATCGCGGCGTAGACGTAAACGTCATCAAAGATGAACCCGTCGTTGCCGCCTACCCCGGCGAAGTCACCATGTCCCGCTACAATAAAGGCGGCTATGGTAATTATGTACTTATCAAGCACCCCAACGGTCTAGAAACCCTTTACGCCCACATTTCCAAGCGCCTGTTGAAAGTCGGCGACCAGGTGTTCCCCGGCGACATTGTTGGCTTGGCAGGCAATTCCGGCAGGTCATCGGCTGCTCACCTTCATTTTGAGATCCGCTACGGCGAAGTCAATATTGACCCCACCACAGTAATCGATTTCCCGCACTGGACCCTGCGGGAAGGCGTGTCCAAATTTTCCATGAAGAAAGCGATTGCGGACCACCGCAAGATTCAAGCCAAGCTCCGCGACAACAATTACTACATCGTTAAAAAAGGCGACTCCCAAGGGGATGTCGCCAACTGGTTCAATATTTCCATCGAATCGCTTTGCCGTATCAATAATCTGAAACCAGGAGCGCCTCTTAAAGACGGACAAAAACTCCGCGGCAGCAAATGACACAAAGAGTCATTACAATGACTCTTTGTGTCATCCTGAGCAAGAAACCGTAGGTTTCTTGTCGAAGGATCTATACTGATTATTTCAGCTTGAGGAACGCGTCCTTGAGTTCTCGCGTAGCCTTTTCCGGATCAGTCGCCTTCATAATCGCCGACACCGCACAAATGCCCGCAATACCCGAGCCCTTCAGCACAAAGAGATTGTCCTTGTTGAGTCCGCCAATGGCATTCACCGGAATCGGCACCGCCTTCACCACATCTTTCAAGGTTTCGACCGGTGTAATCACCGTTTTCACATGAGTCGTGGTCGGATAAATTGCACCACAACCCAGGTAATCGGCACCCTGTTCATAAGCTTCAAGCGCCTGCGGCACCGTCTTCGCGGTAGCACCTATAATCTTGCCATCGCCCATGAGCTTGCGGGCCAAATGCACCGGCATATCGCTTTGTCCCACATGAACACCCTCGGCTCCAATCGCCAAGGCCACATCCACGCGGTCATCGATAATTAGAGGAATCCCGTAACGAGCCGTAATCTCGTGAGTCGCCTTGGCAAGCTCCAAGTATTCGCGGGTAGACCGGTCCTTTTCGCGCAACTGAATAATGGTCGCGCCACCCTTGCAAGCAGCCTCCACCACAGGCAAAAAACGATCTTCCGGCACTGTCGTGCTGTCGGTAATAAAATAAAGCGTCGTATCGAGTTTCATGATGCGCACAAATATAAAAATTGTAGATGCCGCTAATCATTCAACACGCAACGCACCGACAACCAAAGTTTCTCTTTCTTGGGATTGCTTCCTTCAGCCCATTTTCCCTTGCGCTTATGACCTAAACGAGAAGGATGCCGCTCCATAGTGAAAGGATATCTATTTGTACGATCCAAATAGGTGTAGTAGCCTTCAATTACATCAAAAAAGAAGGCACTCGTATCCTCGGCCGGAGGAAGATCAGCGGTCCAAAAGTAGGCAATATTTTCCTCGCTATCGTAATGGAAACTGAATGTTCCCGGTTCCTGTTTTTTCACAACCTTAGGCGGAACAAAGCCTCCCTTGAACTTGGTAAATTCGTAACTCAATCCCGAAGGACGTGCCTTAAACCCGAAGTCGTCCGTCCCTTCCATCGAGCGCCCCCATTCGTCATAATTCCTGGAGCGCAAGGCCTTGGATTCCTTTACAAATTTTCCCAGTTCTTCAAACTCCTTACCGCTTGGCAAATGCCAACCTGCAGGGCAAACTTTTCGGGCTTCTTCTATAGGATAAAGCCGCCCGTAACGATTGCAATTCTTTTCGCTATTTTCGTAGCATTTGCTGTGAGGCGTCTTCTTGTTCATATTCTGCGTCATCCATACCTGGTTGCCAATCTCGACAGCGGGAACGCCCTTGATTTTCTTGACATTCTTGTGAGGGACATCTACATAAGGAATCGGGAAGTTCGAGCTTTCTACAATTACATCAGCATACTTGCCGTTCCGGGTGACCGCTCGCAAGACAACGCTAACCTCGTTTTTCGCAATAGTCTGCAGGTTCTTTTCGCTAAAAGGATTGTTCTTTTTTCCGTAGGTCGCCTCGCCACCTTCAAGAATGAACTGTCCTACCCTAGAAAACTTCACCAGAAAAGAATACAGGGAATCCTCCGAAATGCTATCAGGATAACGCAAAGCGAATATCATGTACTTGTCATCAACGGAAACGCCTTCCAGCGGCACATTGAAAAACGGATTCAAGCCCTGCTTAATGCTATCGGCAGACCTCTGCATGGAAACGAGCATCTTGCCTAAGCTTTCAAAAGCTTCTTTCCAGGCACTCTTTTTTGCAGAGTCCTTTTTAGCGATATCTGTTTTAACCGTGTCCGCTTTTGCAACTTTGACTTCGGCCGTCCTCTTTTGAGGGACTTCTGTTTCCAACGGACATTTTTTATTGATGCTATTGGCCAATTTCGCAAGTTCTGGTTTTGCCGTGGGGGCCACCAGCTGATACTCTATCTTTTCAGGGAAAACGAACTCATAGTTTGCGGCAAAGGAAACTGCCACCACAAACAACACCATAGAGACGATATATTTCATAGGGTTACTCCTTTGCCGTTTCCTGGTCTTTTACGCAACGAACCGAGCACTTTGTATAAAAGCCAGACCGCTTATACTGATGCCAGACAAATTCTACATACAGATGCCTTTCCCAGAAGGGAACATCTTCCTTCTCCGAAACGCTGGTCCATAAGCAAGCGTCATTATTCAGTTTTGAGAAACGTTCGTTAGTAATGGACTCATTTTCACCCGATGAGCTATACGAATATTCCGCCCTACCCGCCGCTTTCATGTTGAAACCCAAGTATCCCAAGCCTTTCACCACGTTATCCTTTCCAGAAGCCAGCAGAACACGGCCCATGGCGTGAACATCCTCCGTTACCATACTGTCGCCTTCCCAATGGCCTTGCTGAATTATGTATTGAAGTTGAATAATCGAATCAAGTTCATGATTCTTGGCAATTTCCTCGGTCAGCATCTTGTCAGCCGTTATGAACAGGTCCTCCATCTCCGAGGAATCCGGAAGGTGCCATCCCGCAGGGCACGCCTTGATTGCGGTTTTGAAATCATAGAGGCGGCCAAACTCCTCGCAATTTTCGGGATTGTGATCGTAGCAGACACTCCCTTCAATATCCCTATCCAGATTTTCGGCCATCCACACCTGATTGCCAATGGTCACGGCCGCGTAGCCGTCAATCTTCTTCGCTAATGGATTTTGGGTCTTTTTATAAGGCTCAGGCATATCCTCGTATGCCAGGGGAATATCCAGTTTTTCACCCGATTCGTTCCAATACCGAAATTTCATCTTGTAATTATTCTGCTTGACAGCCACGAAGAAATTGGTAGGCAACACATACTTCCGCTTGTTCAATCTTTCTAGGAGATTATGCAAGGTCTTGCCACCTTGTTTAGGAAGAAGGATGGTCATTATTCCTTTCGTCACATAATCCAAGCGTGTCTTGTGCGCCTGGATAGACAGGATAACCGTATCGTCTTCCAACCACATTCCGTCAAACACTTCCTTATTTTCATCGTCCAGCCTCAAGGAAGACACCATCATCTGGTTATTTACATCGTTACAGATGCGGGCGATATAGGCGGGATCTCCATGGAATTCAGGCTGCGATTCTTCAACAGCCGCCTCACTTTCATCGCCCGCTTTTTCATTGTTACATCCGACCGCAAGCACACATAAAGCGGCCATTCCAAAAAACAATCCTAAAAATCTTTCAGCCATAAGACACACTCCTTCTTAATTCTTTACGCAACGCACAACATGCATATGAGTTTTTACGGATTTACTCGTAATAATCCGATCATGACCAAAGCTCACTGCAAAATATTGCGCCGAAGCATCGCCAATCTTGGACGATGTCCATATATATGTGACCTTTCCGTTTTCTGGCCGGATGGACAAGCCGTAGTCATCCGTTCCTCCATTTTTCTCCCAACCCGAGACACTCTTTATCTTGGCCGCCGAAGAACCAACTGCCTTTATTAAATCACGGACCTCTTTCACGCTAGGCAAGCGCCAGCCTTGCGGGCAGGCTTCCATAGCATCCATCCAATCATACGTCCTTCCCAACGAAGAACAGTCAGAATCCTCTCCTGAAGCACAGTACGAATCACCTATTTTATACTGCAAATTCTCCGCAAACCAGGTCTGCACTCCAATTGTCACTGTTTTGTAGATGTACTTGTCTCGTGGATCCTGGAATGTCTGCCTAGACACTGCAGACGGATCAACGAAGCCACCGTTCAAATGGTCAACTGTTGCAGAAGCATCGACATTTGACGACTCGTAATCCTTTACACAGCGCACAGATATGGCTTCATAAGCCACACCACCACCGCCTCTTGACCATCCACCATTGTCAAGTTCAATGGACTCGGTAAAACCCTCGCTATAGACGGCATCCAACCACACATGAGCCCTGTACCCAAGACCATCAAATTTCCATAATTTGTCTTTATTCAAATACATTCTTCCCGCAGGCAAAAGAGAAAATCCCAAAGCATCCTGAGCTTCCCCATCCCTAAAGTCCCATTCTCCCTTGGCCGCCAATTTATAGCCTCGTTCTTCTCGATCGGAACTTCCTACGGCCCGCATCAAACTTTTTTCGTCATCAAGATTCGGAAGGTGCCATCCGGAAGGGCATACCTTTTGGGCTGCCTCCCATGTATAAAGACGGCCATACTTGCGACACTTCGACTCGTCATTGTCATAGCAGTAACTGCCTTCCGTAGGCTCGTTCATGTTCTCGGCCATCCACAGACGATTTCCAATCTGAACCGTCGTGTACTTACTCATATCGACATTCAATTTTTCTTCGTTCGCATTATCTTCATTCGCTTTGGGCAAGGAATTTTTGGTTGCCTTAGAAAAATCACTGGTCGATATGAGTTTAGGCGTCTTGCCGTTTTTGACACAACGAACCGACAATGCGGAGTACTTACTAAAGCTATGGTACAAGCCAGCTACATCGGCATACCCCACATACATATTGTCAGCACTCACATTATCCATTTCGGTAGAATTCCAGAAATTCGTATAGATGAGCACTTCGTCATAGAGACCTCCCCTATTACGGAAACCCGCAGGAAGAGCAGAAAAACCATAGAGATCTGTACCATCTACACCCGAGCGACTGTTCTTATACCACCCCTTTGTCGACATAAGTACCGAGCCACCCGTAAACATTTCACCTTCTTTTATCTTTTTTTTGAATTTTAAACCAGTTGCCAGGAAGAGGGCAGCAAATTCATTTTTCGTAGGCAAATGCCAACCGCTAGGACAAACGCCCTGCACCGGGTAAGCGGGGTTACAGGTTTTTCCGTAACCGCAGCCAGCTCCATTTTTAGAGAAAATGCCCGCAGAATCCATTGCGGCAGCCCATGTGTACAACCGACCATATTTTGCACAACTATCCTGCGTTTTATTGTAGCAATAACTGTCCGGAGAATCAAAATTCAAATTTTCCGCCATCCAAGTTTGTTCACCAATCACTACCGTCCTGTAGCTCTTTCCGTCACGAGGATCTGTCATCAAAATCTCATTTCCAATCTTCTTATACACGACAGTTCCTACAATCATGAGGACTATCAAAATGGAAAAAATAATGCATACCTTTTTCATATAAACCTCTGGCGATACTAGTCTTTTACACAGCGAACAGAAAAAGCATGATTCTTATACGCATCTAGCAAAACAGCGACATTACTATAAGACAAGTCCATGACATAAGCATTGTTTTCACTATGCTCCGTTGAGCTCCAGAAGTAGGCATGGTTACCAAACTCCTTGTCAAAAAAGAGACTGTCCGTGTAGTTTCCGCCAAATCCTATTGGCAACGCAGAAAAACCATAATCGTCCGTACCGTTGCAGCCCTCGTACCACCACTTAGTCGACTTGAGAGCCTTTGCAGCCTTCGACTTACCACCAGCCATTTTATACAAGGTTTGCCAATCCGCAATTCCAGGCACATGCCAACCTTCAGGGCATATACCAGCCGTTGTTTCCCAAGTATAAAGTCTTCCGTATGTTAGGCAATTTTCGGGCTTATTCTCATAACAGTAGCTATCACCCGTCTCGTAATTCAAGTTCTCGGCCATCCATGTCTGTTCGCCGATTTTCACGGTCTTGTAAAACTTGCCGTCGCGCGAATCCTTAAGCGCACCGATATTGTTTTTATTGTTGTCAATATCCTTTACACAGCGAATACTGAGACCATCACTCTTGTTGATATTTTCAGCTGGGGAGTTTCCTTGAGAATTGAGATAAAAATACACAGCCTCCGTGTTGTCGACTTCCCATCCGTTGTAGCTATCCGATGTCCAAAAATAAACAAGATCGCCTTTTTGAGAGAAACTCATGTTCTTGCTAGACCAATAACCCGCAGGTCGCGCAGAAAAGGAGAATGCATCTGTACCCCGTCCATTGTTCCATTCGGTAGTCGAAAAAAGAGCATCATTTCCGTCATCCGATTCGTGAGCATCGGTAAAAAGGACTAACATTTCTGCATAAGTGGGAATATGCCAACCATAGGGACAAGCTCCTTGTACGGGAGGAGTGGGCCAGCAATCTTTGTTGTAAGTACCGCAATCTTTTCCTGTGGTACTGAACAAAGCGGCGCTATCCATAACGGCAGACCATGTGTAAAGTCCCCCATATTTTTCACAGTTCTCGGAATATCCTCCATAGCAATAAGTCTTGGCAGAACCTTTGTTGTAGTCGTATCTTAGATTTTCGGCCATCCATTCCAGGTTTCCAATCTTTACCGTTCTGTAAGTCTTGCCATCACGGGGATCCGTCATGATATCTGTAGCCGACGCTTTTTCAACCTTCGGCCTCGTCTTGCTTTTTAGGCATCGAACACTGTATTGATTTCGTTTTCCGAATCTACCTTCTAGCCAAACATTATCGTATTCAGCTTGCATATACATTTGAAATGCATTTCCCGAACCAGATTCTGTAGAACTCCAAAAAAATGCAAGTTTATTTTGACTGTAGTATTTGTTATCGGCCAAATTTTTATTGCCAGCAGGGAGCGCGGAAAACGAAAAATCATCCGTGCCATAGCCACCTGCCCAGCCCTGTTTAGCCATGAGTTTTTTGGCAGCGTTAGCTTGCCCTCCAACGGTGTTAATCAAAATAGACCAGTCATTCACCGTAGGCAAAATCCAGCCATCCGGACAAGCGTCCATCGCTGCGTCCCATGTATACAGCCTGCCATACTTCTGACAATTTTCCGGCTTGTTTTCATAGCAAGAGTTCTTGGCGCCACTGACGTTGTAATTCAGGTTCTCGGCCATCCACACCTGGTCGCCAATCTTTACTGTTCTATAAGTCTTGCCATCACGAGGGTCCGTCATTGTTCCGCCGACATTCAAATACAACAAAACACCAGCAACCACAAGAATCGCCAAAATAACGAAAACAAGCAGCTTTCTTTTCGTAAACATCGTATTGCTCCCCTAGACGTTAAACGAATACATCAAAACTTGGAATTCAGTATCAATATAACCATAAAACGCCCCGAAAGCAACATTTTCTTTACAAAACACCGCTTTTTGAGCAAAAACAAAAAGTCCGCCCCAAAATGGAGCGGACTTTTTAAATGTTTCACTCAAGCGAGAAACGCAGAGAGCCTAGCGAGAGCAAAAAATATCCGCTCCAAACGGAGCGGATAAATAAACCGAATTTGGATTAGAACCGAGTGAGACAAGGCGCGAGCCCCCGTAGCGTATAAATAATACGTGAGGGGGCGAAGAACGCCGTATCACGACGGTTATAATTCAAATTAACCAAGCGTCACGACGACCTTGTGGGTACCCTTCGTAAAGATCGGGGCCACATCGGCGTCAATCTTCTTGCCATCGACGATCATCTCGGCGACACCCTTGCACACGTGCTTCGGGTTCTTCACTTCGATTTCGTAGATGGCGCCGCGGAACTTGCGGGTCACCTTGAAGCCATCCCAGGAGCTCGGGATGCAGGGATTCACGATGAGGCCCTTGAAGCTTGCGCGAACACCGATGATGAACTGCGTTGCAGCCTGGTAGGTCCAGGAGCTGGTGCCGGAGAGCCATGCGTTGCGGCCCATGCCGAACTGCTTGTGTTCGTCGCCGAGAATGTTCTGCGGATAGCAATACGGTTCAGATTCGAACTCGTCGAGCTTGGTGTTCTTGGCAGCCGGGTTAATTTGGCTGTAATACTGGAAGGCCTTGTCGCCACGGCCGAGAATCGTTTCGGCAATCATCACCCACGGGTTGGTGTGGAGGAAGATACCGCCGTTTTCCTTGGCTCCAGGAGGATAGGTAGAAATGCCACCCACGTTCGGGTCGAAGCCGCGGTAGCCCGGAGTAGAGCTCTTCACGCCGTTAGCGGTATTGAGGAGCTTGTTCAGGCTGTCCATGCCCATCACGGCACGGTCGCCAGTAGCAATGCCAGAAATCACAGACCAGGACTGGCTGTTGCAGTAGATCTTGCCGTACTTGGCCTTGTTGGTGCCGTAAGCATTGCCCTGCTTGTCGAACCAACGGACCCACCACTTGCCGTCCCATGCGGCGTCGTTGAAGGCCTTCTTCACGTCTTCGTACCAGCCCTTGTACATTTCGACAGACTTGGTGTCGCCGAGAGCTTCGCAGATGTCCATCATTTCAAGGAGGGCCTTTGCATAGAGGCCAGTGTTGAAGGAGGATTCTGCACCGAGCGGCAAGTTCATGCAGTCGTTCCAGTCGGCGAAGCCGAGGAGCGGCAAGTTGTGCTTACCGAGGTGAGTACGGGTGAAGTTGAGAGAACGCTTGAGGTGTTCGAGCACAGTGCCCTTTTCACGCTGAGCGCGCTTCTTGCCGGCTTCGTAGAACGGGATTTCTTCCTTGAGAAGATCCATCTTGCCGGTTTCCTTGAGGTAGTTGGCAACAGTGAGAACGATCCACAGGTGGTCGTCGCCGTACCAGTCAGCGTAAGCCGGGTTGCCATTTTCGTCGAGCACGCCCTTCTTTTCGCGAGAGTCACCGGCGTTAGCTTCGTTGCCATTGTCTTCTTCGAGGGCAAGCGGAGCGTACTGGTGCATGGCGTTACCTTCCGGACGCTGCACAGAGAGAAGATTCTTAGCAAGCTGCAGAGCTTCTTCCGGCATGTGGCTCATCACGCCCATGAGGTCCTGGCTGGAGTCACGGTAACCGATACCGCGGCTGGTGCCGTAGCCCAGCTGATACAGGGACAGGTAACGGCTCCAGTTCTTGGTGGTGTGGCACTGACGCGGATTGTGAACGTTCACCATGGAGTTGAACGCTGCATCCGGAGTTTCCACTTGGATAGTGGCGAGGTAGTTTTCCCAGAACTTGGCGAGTTCGTCGAAAGCCTTGTCGACGTTCTTCAAGTCGCGGTACTTCTTGATAGCCTTGGCTGCAACCTTGAGGCTCTGTTCCTGACCGAGCTGGGTGCAGGTACGGAAAGTCTTCTTAGCAGCAATCTTGCCAGCGTGAATCATGAGAGCGGCAATGTTGTCGCCACGGTCGCATTCGCTGTTATTCAATTCCTTGTTCTGGAGGCTGAGCGGATTTGCCCAGGAACCCATTTCGTTATGGCCGAGGAACACGCGGCGGTCGCCATCGAAGCTGGAAACCTTGCCGTTGGCGGTCACGTAGTTCACTGCGAAGTCACGCTTCATGTAAGCGTACTGTTCGAGAACCAGGCAGCCGTCCTTTTCCGGATGGGCCTTGAGAGTCATGGTCTGCGGAACCCAGTCAGCGTTGGTGAGCTGCTTTTCAGCTTCGAAGTGGCTGAATTCATAAACCGGGATAATGTCCACTTCCTTGGAGGCACCGGAGACATTGGTCACCTGGATGTCCTGGAGGAGAGTGTTAGAACCAGTCGGAACAAAGATTGTCACCTGAACCTTGAGGCCCATGGCTTCGGCGTTCCAACGCATGTAGGACAGACCCACATGGCATTCCCACTTGTCGAGCTTGGTGAGAGTCGGAACATAGAACGGAGAGAAAATCTTGTAACCCTTGGCATCCTTGACGCGGATGTACACGGTGCTGGCCTTGAAGTCAGAGCACGGCATCTGGGCGATGTACTTAGTGATACGGTTCAGGGCCGGGTCGCCCTTGCAAACCAGGGTACCGCCAGTAGTATCAACAATACCACCAAAGTTCAAAGTACCAACATAGTTGCACCACTTGATCGGGGTTGCCGGCGTGGTGAGCACGTATTCTTTCTTGGCGTCATCGAAGTAGCCGTACTTTGCAGCAGACTTTGCTGCAACTTTCTTAGCCTTCGGGGCGCTCTTCTTGGACTGTTTTGTAGCCATTTTATCTCCGTAAGAGGGGTTGTTAAAATTCAACGCGGTAAATATAGAAAAGTCGTAGGTCGCTGTATCCTATCCTTCGTTCTTCGGATTAGGTTTCACAAAATCTCTATTTCCAAAGTTGATGTAGAAGTAACCGTTCAGCTTGCTGCTACGTACCGGATCACGCAAGATTCCGATAGCGGCGCGAACATACTTGAGTTCCACTAGAATGTGGTCGCGACTCATGCAGTTGAGGAACGGGCCTTCCGCAAATAACGTGGGGCGCGGCTCTTCGGCAATCATCTGTTCCAGGCGTTCCACTTCTTTTACCAGGCGGCGTTCGTGGGCTTCCAATGAACGAATCAGCTCCTTTTGGTCTGATCCGAACAGGAACGCGAAACCGAGCGTTCTGGGGTCATCGTTGAAACCTGTCAAATGCTTGAGCACTTCCTTACGCAAGGTATCTCTACCCTTTTCTGTAATCGAGAATACGACACGTTCAGGACGGTTTCCGTCGCGTACGCTCTGACCAGAAATGTCGCCATGCTTTTCGAGAGTCGCAAGCCTGTTGTAAACAGTAGATGTGCTGAGGTTTGCCCAGCGGTCCAATTCACGGTTACGAACTTCCGTAATGATGTCGTAACCACTGCGCTGCTTCTCCAGGATCAGTCCCAGAAGAACCAAGTCATAACGATTCATATTTCACCCTCTTCTTCTTATTCCACAGAATTTCATCTGTTAGATTATTCCAACTTGGAATATAACTAAAAATTGCCGTGTTGCGACATTTTTTTCTAAAAAAAAGTGTACACACGGCTATAATTTTTGTCTATAACAGCAAAAAAGAACCGCGGCCAGCTGAAAGCTAGTCGCGGTTTCTTTAAGGATTTCCGTTAGGAATATAAGGTTGATTAAGCCTTGTTCAAACGATCCTGGATCATGTCGATGATGTCGGAGAGTTCCTTCGGGAGGTGCTTGCCGAACTTCGGATAGTGATTTTCCTTAACGTCGGCGAGTTCCTTCTTCCAGCCTTCCACATCAACCTTGAGGATTTCCGGGAGGGTTTCCTTGTAGTAGTCAGCGAGACCGTCAGTGTTGAGGGTCTTCGGCATGTAACCGATAGCGGTTTCAACAACGTTGGAGTTATCGCCGTTGCAACGGTCGAAGATCCAAGCGAGCACGCGGCTGTTGTCGCCGTAACCCGGCCACATGAAGCCACCCGGAAGCTTTTCGTTGTTGGCATCCTTACGGAACCAGTTCACGTAGAAGATCTTCGGGAGCTTGTCTTCGGTAGACTTC
>JAFXLS010000159.1 GCA_017530965.1 Fibrobacter sp. | reverse complement strand
TAGAACGCCACGGCTCAAATTTAGCAAGAAAACTCCGTCAAAATTTTGACAGAAACATAAAAAAAGAATCCGTTCTTGAAGAAACGGATTCTTTTTAGTAGCGGGGGCAGGACTTGAACGCTGCGACCTTCGGGTTATGAGCCCGACGAGCTACCAACTGCTCCACCCCGCGTCGAGGTTGCACCATATATAGTAAATTTTTATAGCCCTGTCAAGGGTTTTTTACACGAATTTTTTCAGAATATGCTTGCTGGCGACGAAATAATCGATACCGCTAATAATGGTAATCGCAGTAATGACGCCCATCACAGCTTGCGGGAAAATGGCCCAGAATGCTTGATAATTGGGAATAATGGCACTCATTGGGTCCAATGCGCCAAGCAAAATAGCGACGATGCCAATTCCCTGAAGTGCGGTTTTCCACTTGCCGCTACGGCGAGCCGGCATAATCAAACCTTCGCTTGCGGCGAGCGTACGGAGAGTTTCGACGCTGGATTCGCGGAAGTAAATGAGGGCCACCATCCACACCGGAGCGTAACCCGTAGCGATAAAGCACATGAAGATTGTCATGTTCGAAATCTTGTCGCTGAACGGATCCAGGTACTTGCCGAGCGTACTCACTTCGCCCAGTTTGCGGGCGAGGTAGCCATCCAAAAAGTCGGTCAGCATAAAGCCAAGCACCAACACCAACGAAAGGCTCTTGAAAACGAGGCTGTTGTTGCTGTAATCCAAATCGTTATCGTAGAAGAATACCCACAAGAAGAACGGCGTCAGCACAATGCGGCTCATGGTAAGCTGGCTTGCAATCGAAAGCGGCTTGCGGTGAGCGGGATCGCGGTAATACCAATAAGCGTAAGCGACTGTCGAAGCGATAATCAAAAGAATTGACGTTACCATGCAAATTTGTTGGTAATCTTCGAGGTTCAACAAGTATACGCCCATGGTTACGGTAATGGCGATGTTCGACATCTTGCTCCAGCGGCGCTTGCGGGGGAGTGACTTTCCTTCGCGAAGAACGCCGAGGCTAAAGAGCGTATGGGCAACAAGACGGGCAAGCAAGAATACGCAACCGACGGCCAGTAGTTTTTCGGTTTGATCGTTTTGGAGCAAGTCGCGCACGAAAATGCTGGTCATCACTGCAAACGAAAGGAACCCGTCAATCACGTTCAGCCAAAGTCTGTAATAAGGCTTTTCGATTTCTTGCGAACGAAGTTGGTACAAGTTAACCCAGCCCATAATGAGGGCTATTGCAACTAGGGCAGTGGCTGTCTTGGCCATGCCCATCCATATAAAGACGATGACGGCTATAAAAACCATAGCCCGCAAAACGCTCCATATGCGGGAGCGGAGCCTGATGTCGGATGTCTGTTCTTCTGTCATTTATGCCTCTAAAAGTTGCCTTGCGTGTTCGCGAATGGTTTCGCTTTCGCCACCCAGCATGCGTGTGAGCTCTGTTACGCGACCTTCGTGGTCCAATTCAACCACGTGTGTAAAGGTTCGTCCTTCAATTTCTTCTTTGCTCACGGCAAGTTGATTCTTGGCTCGACTTGCAACCTGGTGTAAGTGTGTAATGGTAAGCACCTGGTGGTGCTGTCCTAAATTTTTGAGTGCTTCGCCGATGCTGTTGCCGATTTCTCCGCTGATTCCGGAGTCTACCTCGTCAAAAATCAAGAGGGGAACGCGGTCCAGATCGGCCATGACACTCTTGATTGAGAGTAGCACACGGCTAAGTTCACCGCCCGAAACTGCCTTTTGCAGACTCTTGAAGCCTTCGCCGGGGTTCGGGGCGAGCGTAAATTCAATCTTGTCTGCGCCGTTGGGCGAAAGCATTTGGGTTTCAATCGATGTCTCGAAAATCGCTTTCGGCATGCCAAGCGTATTCAGAATCCCGCTTACGGCCTTGTCGTAGCGGGCGGCGGCTTCCTGGCGAGAGGTGGTCAGCTTGAGGGCTGTTGCCTGCAAAGCTTCCAGAGCCTTCTTGGACTGTCTGGAAAGTTCTTCCAAATCGGCGTCCAAGTTTTCGAGGCTGGAAAGTTCTTCCTTACGCTGTTCGGTTAAGGCTATCAAGCCTGCTACATCGGTGCGGTATTTGCGCTTAAGTTTCTGAATTTGGGCGATGCGGGCGTTGGCGCGGTCAATATCTGCAGCACTCATGGCTGCAGACGGACGCAAACGCAGCAAGTCCTTGCAAACGCTTTCGTAAGGGTCCGTCACTTCTTCGAGCGACTTCAGGTAATCTTCGTAATCCGGGAGCTTTGTGGCCAGCGAACGCAACTTGGCTTGTAAAATCTGAACTTGGTCCAAGAGGCCGTTTTCGCCACCCAGCATACCCTGAATATCGTTCAGGTAGCGGGTTTCGGCTTCCTGCTTGCTTGCGCTGTTCACCTTTTCTTCGAGGGCTTCTTCTTCGCCTTCTTTCAGGGATGCCTTTGAAAGCTCATCGAACTGGAACTTCAAAAAGTCCTTCTGGGCAGCCAAGTTTTTAGCTCGATCTTCAGTTTCCTTGATTCTATCCTGAATCTCGTTCCAGGCGGCCCATTCTTTTGCATATTGGGCGGTAAGTTCGCCGTTG
>JAFXLS010000158.1 GCA_017530965.1 Fibrobacter sp. | reverse complement strand
GTACGCTCTCGACAAGGGTGCAGCCGTCGTGCTCGCTTCCCACCTCGGCCGTCCGAATGGCGAAAAGAACATGAAATATACGCTCGCTCCGGTTGCAAAGAAGCTCGAAGAACTCATCAAGAAGCCGGTGAAGTTCCTCCCGGACTGCGTTGGTCCGGAAGTTGAAGCTGCCTGCGCCGCTATCAAGCCGGGTGAAATCATCCTCCTCGAAAACCTCCGCTTCCACATCGAAGAAGAAGGCAAGCGCAAGATCAAGAACGCTGATGGCACCGAAACTAAGGAAAAGGCCGACAAGGAAGCCGTCAAGGCATTCCGCGCAAGCCTCACCAAGCTCGCTGACGTTTATGTGAACGACGCTTTCGGTACCGCTCACCGCGACCACTCTTCCATGACTGGTGTTGAACTGCCGCAGCGCGCTGCTGGTTTCCTCATGAACAAGGAACTCAAGGCATTCGACCAGGTCCTCAACAATCCTCCGCGTCCGTTCCTCGCCATCCTCGGCGGTGCCAAGGTCGCTGACAAGATCCAGCTCATCAACAACCTCCTCGACAAGGCCGACAAGATCATCATCGGCGGTGGCATGGCTTTCACCTTCAAGAAGGTTCTCAACAACATCGAAATCGGTTCTTCTCTGTTTGATGAAGAAGGCGCCAAGCTCGTTCCGGATCTGATGGCCAAGGCCAAGGCTGCCGGCAAGGAAATCATCCTCCCGGTCGACTACATCGCTGCTGACAAGTTCGCTGCCGACGCTGCTACCAAGGCTGTTTCTGACGCCGAAGGCATTCCGGCTGGCTGGATGGGCCTCGATGTGGGCGCTGAATCCACCAAGCTCTTCGTGAACGCTATCAAGTCCGCAAAGACCATCGTTTGGAACGGTCCTGCAGGCGTGTTCGAATTCGAAGCTTTCGAAAAGGCTACCAAGGCTATGGCCGACGCTATCGTCGAAGCTACCGCTGCTGGCGCAATCACCGTGATCGGTGGTGGCGATACCGCAACGGCTGCCAAGAAGTACGGCGCTGACAAGAAGGTGACCCACACCTCTACGGGTGGTGGCGCTTCCCTCGAACTCCTGGAAGGCAAGGTTCTTCCGGGCGTCGCCGTCCTCACTGACAAGTAATTCAAAAATTCATAGGGCGAGTGAAGCGCGAACGCTTGCGTTCGCATTTCCGAGCCTAGAATTTTGCGCTTGCGCAAATTCCTGTTATTTAAAAGACTCCGCTTTTGCGGAGTTTTTCTTTTTGCAATCAGTTGTTTGCACGCTTTGATTTTTAGTTTTGTATATTGCGGTTTAGAAGACTTTAACAAGGGAACATCTTATGTCGATTGCGGAAATTTCAAAAAAATTCCATGCGGACAAACGCGGCAACTGCGCCATGGCTGTAGCGTACGGTTACGCTCGGGCAACAGGCAAGTCTGAAGTCGAGGCAACAGCCTCTGCCGAGATGTTCAGGAACTTCGGTGGCGGCAAGGCCCCGAATGGTTCCTGCGGTGCGCTCTATGCGGCTAAAATGATGCAACCTGACCACGCCGACGCTATCGAAGACTTTTTCAAGCGCGGCGCACAGAACTTTACCAAGTGCAGCGAAATCCGCCCGAACAAGGTTATCCCCTGCAACCGCTGCGTGGAACTTGCCGGCGAAGCACTTGATTTTTTAGAATCTAAGTAAATTCAAAAAGACTCCGCCAACCAGCGGAGTCTTTTTTTCGTTTTCAGAAAAAGAACGCAATTCTTGCGAACTTTTACAGGCACTCACCTTACTTGACAGCGATTCTCGTCACGCTCATTTGGCTATTGCTTTCGATACGCACAAGGTAATTGCCCCTGTTCAGATGGGCGAGGTTAAAGCTCCTGGAACCCATAACAGGTTCTACAAGAAACTCAACCAGATGCCCCGTCAAGTCGAACACTTGCACACGCACCATCGAAGATGTCGGCATCGCGATTGTCAGCGCGTTATTTGCATAGCCGAACTTCACATCATTCATTGCAGCCGTCACAATATTTGTAGTCTTTTCGCTCGAAGACGACTCAGCGGAGCTGCTGGACACAGCAGAACTAGAAGACGCCTCGGAGCTTGAAGATGCCACAACGCTGGATGACGAAGTCTCAACAGGCTTATGAGCCACTTCAACGCTTGCAAAAGCCGTATCATTGTTTTTTTCGCCCTTTGCGATAACTTTTATTGAATAAGTACCATCCTTCGCATTTTCCGCGACAATTCCATTTATAGTCAAAACATCGTCCTCGACACTTATTCTAAGCGAGCCGGGCAAAGTTTGCTCAAATTTAAAATTGTCCATATTCTCAGTGACATTCACATTTGCGAACTTGAACACAATCGGCTTAATCGAATCGCCTGCAACAACCTTCTGCTTTTCATTTTCAACAATACTTATCGACGCAACATTCGGGAGACCTTCCACAGAAATTGTTCCAGACAACGAATGTTCTTTTGAATTTTTATCTTGAACAATAACCTTATAATCATAATCACCAGACACAACAGTTTCACCCACCGTGCCAGCAATGATTATTGCATGCTCATCTTCATCAATATCGCCTTTAAGGCCGGAAGGCAGTCCACTCACGCCCCATACAGAAATTGCCTCATAATCGAAAACGATCGGCACCATGGTTTCGCCCGCCTTGACACTTTGGTTCATTTCACCGCCAGCCTCATTCCAAGCAAACTTAAATTTTTGTTCTTCCACCTCAAATGTAATTTCCGTCTTCGTGAACTTGCCTTCATCATCTTGAACTAAAATATACGCATCTACCGTTTGGGCAGCGACATTTCTGCTAATCTTCCCAAAAATTTCACAAACCGACCCCGTCCATTTTTCAGTCAAACCAAGTTCAGAAATGTTACCAGATTGGTGTTTCGTTTCTTCTATATTTTCATATAAAATTCTGATCGGCGCAATCTCATCGCCCGCAGCCACAGTCTGGGTAAGGCTGCCAGCCAGAACCTGTTGCGTAATCTTTTCCGAAGCCACAAACGATTCCGCGACAGCCGCAGTAGCAAAGAATAAGGCAAAAACCAACGCTATAAACTTTTTCATATAGTCCTTCTTATTTTTGACGCAAATATAAAAATAATGTGTAACGCAGAATTGCAACCCTTATTACCAAAATTCACCTAGAAACGAGCAAGGTCCTAATCTATATCTTGAAACGGAAACAAGTTTCCGACAAGATATGATTACGACATCCTTCGACGAACAATGGGCAAAGCCCATTTCCCGCGCTAAAAGCGTGGAGTCTCAGTAACAAAGAACGCGAGCCGAAGCTGTATAAAACATACAGCGAGAGCTCGCGTGATGCAGTATGACGAAGTTTATAGGCGAATTCTCTTAGGTCGAGAATTTCTTGTTTGTGTGAGCCTCGACCACGTTCACCACATAGTCGCCGAGTTTTTCGCAGTCATTCACCACGTCCATGTAGTGCACGCCCATCTGGTAGCTGTACTTCTGATTTTCGATATCGGCAATATTTTTCTCCTTGAGGAGCTTGCGGTAATCGTTGATTTCGTTCTCCATATTCAGCGTACGGTTAGCGTCGGCAGTTACCACATCGCTAATGACATCAATCATGTTTGTAAGCGCCTTGTCGCACAACTGCATAATGTGCTTAATGCGGTTGTACTGTTCTTCGGTAAAGTCGTCGGAACTTCTAAACTTGCGGTTGATGGCGCGAGCCATATTGTAGCAAGCGTCGCCGATACTTTCGATTTCAGAAATTTCGCGGAGCATCGACTGGATATTCGTCTTACTTTCGGGGCTCAAGCGGCCTTCAGAAACCTGGTTCAGGTACTTGGCAATTTCGATTTCCATGTTGTCGCTGATGCCTTCGTACTTCTCGATGCGGGCAAAGAGCTTCACGAAATCGTTTTCGTCCTTCATCTCGAGCAGTTCAGGGACCATACGGAACATTTTCTGCGTGCGGGCAGCAAACAGGTTGATTTCCTTGCGGGCTTCGAAGAGCGAAAGTTCTGCGGTACTCATAAGGCCCGCACTGATAAACTTGACCTTGAAATCTTCGCCGTCTTCCTTTTCGCGGATAATCTTGCAGATGATTTTTTCCATCGGCTTGATGAACCAGATGAGGACCAGCACGTTGCAGAGGTTGAATGCCGTGTGGAAAGCAGAAAGCGCGTAGGTCACACGAACACCCGCCTGCGCAACTTCTTCTTCGGTATGCGGCACGAACGTCGGGTCGAACCCTACAATGCTACAAACCATATTCACGAACGGGCGGAACACGATCAAAATCCACACCACGCCGAACACGTTAAAAAGCATGTGAGCCAAGGCGGCGCGCCTTGCCTGCGTACTTGCCGAAAGGGCCGCAAGGTTCGAAGTCACCGTGGTTCCGATGTTTTCGCCCATCACAAGCGCAATGCCCTGGTAAATCGGAAGCACTCCGCTGCTGCAGAGCAAAAGCGTAATCGCCATGATAGCCGCAGACGACTGCACGCACATGGTCAGGATACTACCCAGCAGCAAGAAGAGGAGCGTGCTGAAGATACCCCAACCGCCGGTCGTCGCAAAGAAGTTGATCACCGTCTGGTTATGTGCCAAGTCCATGGCCACCGCATTTTCACGCAGCGTGGTAAGGCCGAGGAACATGAACGCGAAACCGAACACGAATTCGCCGATACTCTTGGTCGAATTCTTCTTGGTGTAAGAAAGAATGATACCGAGGGCGAAGAAGGGCCACACCACCGAGCTCATGTTGAACTGGAACCCGAATATGGACATAATCCACGCCGTGGCCGTAGTACCGATATTTGCGCCCATGATAACAGGAATGGCCTGACTCAATGTGAGCAGGCCAGCGTTAACGAAGCTTACGGTAAGGACGGTCGTAGCGGTAGAAGACTGCACCGAGGCTGTCACAAAGGTACCAGTGAGAAGGCCTCCGATGCGGTGCTTGGTCATGGTTCCAAGGACAGCACGCAGGTGACCGCCCGTGAGTTTCTGCAAGCCTTCGCTCATGGTCTTCATGCCGAACATGAGGAGCGCAAGGCAACCGATCATTTTAAGAATCATAAGTGTCATAGGACATTCCTACGGAACGCCACTACCGGATCATCGTCGCTGCCTTTCAGCTAGTTCGGGCTCATGGCGGTGAATTGTTTATCTGATTTAGTACCGTAAATATAGAAATAAGTCAAAAGCCTTGCGACCGACGCAAGGCTACGAAAACAAGAAAAATTTATTACAGCCAATTTAATTTCGATTCGGCGAGACAATCCAGGTGTAGTTCCATCTTCGCCACCAGGACTCATACTAATTTGCCTAGACATTCCAGTCGCAGAAATTCTTAAGCATGGCAAGGCCCACATCGCCGCTTTTTTCCTGATGGAACTGAGAGGCAATTAAGTTGTCCTTACCGATAAGACCCTGGAAGGTCTGCGTACCGTAAGTCGTTTCGGCAAAAGAGTATTCAGCGGGAACCACCGGATGGTAGGAATGCACATAGTAAAAGTCGCTTCCGCTACGGATACCCTTCATAATCGGGTGTTCGCGGGTAAAGTTCACCTGGTTCCAACCCATGTGAGGAATCTTGAGACCGGGTTCATCTTTAAAGCGCACCGCTTTGCCGGGAATAAGACCAAGCGTCTTGACACCACCGTCTTCTTCGCTTTCTTCAAGAATAATCTGGCAGCCAATGCAAATACCCAATACAGGATTGCCCGCTTTTACCACCGCCTTAATGGCATCGCCGATTCCCGTACGGGTAAGCGTTTCCATGGCAGAGGCAGCAGCCCCCACGCCCGGGAAAATCAAGCGAGTGGCCTTAGAGATTTCATCCGCATCGCGGCTGGACTTTGCCTCGGCACCAATATGTGCAAGGGCATTCATCACCGATGTCAGGTTACCGGCATTGTAATCAACCACGATAATTGGATTTGCGGACATAAAAACCTCTCTTTACGCAGCCAAAGATAGAAAGATTCCGTATTAATCTCGGAATGACTAATTACAGACTGTGCACCATGGCAACAGCCTGGCTGGCAATGCCTTCGCCGCGACCGGTAAAGCCGAGTTTTTCAGTCGTGGTTCCTTTGATGCCGACCTGTTTTACGTCGATTCCGAGCACGCGAGCGATGTTTGCCTTCATGGCATCCTTGTGCGGATTCACCTTCGGGCGTTCGCACATCACGATGCTGTCAATGTTGATAATCTCGTAACCGGCTTTACGGACTTCTTCGCCCACCTTGCGCAAAAGTTCCAAGCTGTCGGCACCCTTGAATGCAGGGTCCGTATCCGGGAAGTACGTGCCGATATCGCCGAGGCCCGCGGCACCCAGCAAAGCATCGCTAATCGCATGCAGCAAGACATCGGCATCGCTGTGACCGAGGAGCCCCTTTTCGTATGGAATATCTACGCCACCGATAATGCACTTGCGACCTTCCACCAATTTGTGAACATCAAAACCGATGCCCGAACGATAAATTTTGTCCATAATTTGTTCCTTTTTTATTCGGTAGGAAAGATAATAAAAATCCCGGAACATCAGTCCGAGTATTTCCCTAATCCATTACGCAACGAACAGAAAAGAAAGTCCTTCGGAAATAGTAACGCGCATATTCGTAAGAGTTTCCACTATAGGGATTCACTCCGTAGGCTATATTGATTTTTTCTCCGTTAACACCCGCTTCAGAAACCGCATATTGGTAGTTCCACTTGTTTTTTAACCCTATACCGTAATCCCTACCAAGGCCATTCTTTTCTGCATAGTCAAATAGTTTCTGCCATTCCAACATCGACGGGATATGCCACCCCGCAGGGCACACCCCCTGAATAGGCGTACAAAGTTGCGGTCTTAATTCTTCTAAATTGTAGGTTACTTTTGAATTGACTGCCCCGAACCAAGAATAACTGCGAGAGCTTTCCGTACAATTGCTTGAATCGGTGCAACCCGTATTTCCAATTAAATTGGGCATGGAAAGGGTGTCATAATAATCCAAGTTTTCTGTCATCCAGACTTGTTTTCCCACCGCTTTCACAGAATACTTGCGACCATCGCGTGGATCGGTTATGAATCCATTCTGAGCTTTGACAGCAGAGCCGCGAGCAGCGATTTCTTCTGATGAACAAGCCGAAAGGTGAAGCGCAGAAGATTCTGCCATCATATTAGACAATTTATACCGCATTTCAGAGACAAGATTCCATACAAAATCATTCTGATCATTATAGTTGCACGCTAAATAATACTCCTTATATATATGCTCATACGAATATAGTGTAAATGTCTTCGTACGCCATCTGTCCACAGATGCATCGCAAGATTCCCTCTTGTTATACTGGTTCGCAAGTAATTGCGCCAGGGAATCTATGTGAATTCTTTCATACTCCAGTTTACCGCCCTTGTCGGTACAGTAGTAGTAATAGAAACTATTATAGGCATCCCTTCGATACTGAATCGTGTCTGATGGGGCACAGGGTTCAAACGTTCTCGCATCGGCGTAGCTTAAATATGATTTCGCCTCGGCTTCGGTTATTCTAACGAAAGCGTACTTACCATTCTGTTTTTCACAATGGAAATAATTCCGGAATGCGCTATCACGTACCACAGAGAGCGTATCCGTTTTCGCATCACATGTGAACCTCGCCTTCACTTCGGCAAGCCCAGCCAAGGTCACGGCATGATCGTAATCAAGAGCCTCATATTGATATTTTCCTCCGACATTTGCACAATGATAATACTTAGCCATGTCACTTCCCTGGGTCTTCTCGAAATACGGGTAAGTAATCAATTCTAGCGTATCGGCATTCGTTGCGCATTGCGGAAGCGTCTTTATGTACTGTTTGTTCAGATAATCTCTAGCGTGACTGTAATCAGATTCGTGGAACTTGAAGCCAGCCGTTCCGTTTTGGCAATGGTAATACTTTCCTGCAAGCGTATCCACAATATACTTTACCGTATCGGATATATTTGCACATTCCGTTGCAAGATAATTCTTGCGGGCAAGCGAATCCGCAATAGCACGCGTAGTATCCTTGAAGGTGTAGACACGCTTTTTTTCCCTAAGGATTTCGGCACACACATAATAAGTGGAATCAAACGAGAATGAACGCAGCGAATCCCGGCCTCTTTCGCATGGGCGCTGTTCCGAAAGGAATCTGAGTGTATCGTTTGCAGGGACCCACGAATCAAACGTACATACGAACTCGGAAGAATCCTGCAACTTTTTCAATTTCCATAACGAATCTTCATTGCATTCGCCAAAGAAAAAGCTCAACGTATCGTTTCCATCGTCAAACCATCGATTTGCATGGTGTCCACAAACATAAATATTTCCTCCAAATTTCGTTCTTACCTCTTGAGTCACTTTCCTGTTTGGAGTGTCTTCAACCAATCGTAATTCTTCGTTGCATGGCCCTATATATTTTTCGACCACCAAATACATAGGAGCCTTGGACCAAGAGCCATATTCAAAAGAGTTGTGAAGACAGTAATAGTATGCTGTATCTCCATCGGAGACAATGTCATTTGTCGAGGAATCAATGGCCGTGCACGGGCCAAACTGACGATCCAACGGAGTCAAAGGACGCAAGACATATTCACCATTTTGGCGTTTGTCGCAAACGAGGGAATCTCCCTTGTATTTAGAGCCCTTGACATTGACATGCACAACTCCTATCGACAAAGCATCGCAAGCATCCAGCCCGTAGGCATGTTCAACGAGAGATTCTACAAAAGTCCAGTTCAGTTTTACGGAGTCCGGTCTTTTTAGGAGCGAATCCATACGGAACCAATCATCTATGATGTAATCAGCAAATTCAACTAGGTCGGAATTATCGTAAACGCCGTCTGCCATGTCCAGGCGAAAATCTTCTATACGTTCAACAAAGGCGCTATCCGAACCTTCGAACAAGAAGAACTTGTACCAAGGAGCCATTTCACTGAATTCGCGACGAGAAGACTCCGCAGGCAGTTTCAAGAATTCAAAGCCGAAGTTTTCGGTGAACCTTTGCATAGCCAGCTGCTTCGCCGCGTCGAACGGATATTCGTCGGCAACAAGCGATTCCACCAGCGGGACTTCCAAGTGCGTCATCAGGTTGACGTTTGGGCTCCACACATTCGAAATATCGCAGATTGTTTCAAGCGTCAACGGGACCGCTTTAGAGCCAAGATATTTCCATTTTCCTTTTACTTGAATTTTCACATACGGATATTTGTAATCATGCGAAGGGAATCTATAATCAACCGAATCTTTTTCGAGATTTTCACCGTTGATCGTATCGACTTCTGCAAGCGAACTATCTAGCTGGATAAGTAAAACTTTTTCTGGAGTGAAAGGACTCTTTTCGAGCGCAAGATCAACTTTGCCTTCAATCGTACGACCATTAATAGGGTATTGCCCCCGAAGATTATGTTCCTTAACTTTGAAATAATCCGTATCGGCCGCTTCGTAATACCAATCGGAACAACCCACAAAGGCCATTGCAAGTACTAGCAATAAATACACCATGGGTTACTCCTCTCATAGCAAGATTCAGAGCCTTTCTGCGCGTCCAAATCAAGCTTGACATCGTCCAGTTCGATTTTCAAATGGAAAAAATAATCCTTGACCACGTCGCAATCGTATCCGAAGTCTCTCGTAGAAAAACTGCCTTGTGGCGTAGAAATTTCAAAATCATTGTTTTTCAAAAGTTTCGTAAAGCTGTAATCTACATTATGGACAACAATTTTTTCGGCCTTTGTACAGCCATAATCGGAGCAACCGTATATGTCTACGAACAGTGTGTCGGGAAACCTGTAGGCGCTATACTCGTCTTGATTTTTTACGACAGACAATCCTAGCCCTATCGAAAAGACATCCGTTTGATCACTCACATCGCTATAGACAGAGATTGCATAAACAGTCTTACCGTCCGATTTGTTCTTCAATTCCTTTGCACGAGTTTCATACTTGTAAAAATTATATTTGCCGGCATGATTTGTATCGGCAGCGAAATTGAACAGCAAGGAATCGGCGGGTTGCCAATAAGCAGAATAGACATTGGCTTCGTTTAGCGATATGGTATATTCATTATAATCATACATCGAACATCCCTCTATAACGAGGAATGTCGAAAAAAGAAAAAATACAACCCACCCTTTCAATTTCATGTTTATAAATATAAGTCCTCTGTATACAGATAGGACATTTTGTATGCAAAACTCCGATAAAACGACAAAAAACCGCCCCGAAAGGCGGTTTCTTGAAAATCTCGCATCTTGATTCGCTATTGCAGAATCAGCGCTACCTTGGGGAAGATACCCACAAGAATCAACGCAATGGCAGCAAGAGTCACAGCAAAGCGCAACAGGTAGGTATAAACCGTATTCTTGCCGCAGCAGCACTTGCAGGCGCATTCAGCCTTGAGGGGCATGAACAGCACGAAGGCAATGCGCAGGTAGAACACTGCAGCCACCAGCGAAAGGGCAAAGGCAATGGCAGCGACAACGCCCAATCCACCGGCAAGAGCGTCGGTGAACAGCGTAAACTTGGCAAGGAAACCGGCCACAGGCGGCATACCAGCAAGGCTAGCCAAGCAAACCGTCGTAGCAATGGCCACGTAGGGGCGCTTACGTCCACGGCCCTGAATGTCTTCCAGGGATTCGTTCCTGTCATCCTTACCGGCAAGGTAAGCGATACCGGCCAAAGCGCCAGCGCTACCGATTGCATAGGTAATAAGGAAGTAGTACATGGCACCCATCTGCACCGTACCTTCGGTAGCATAGTTCGGGAGCAACAGGCCAATGACGATAAAGCCTGCGTTCATCACGGCAGAGTATGCCATAATGCGGCGGATGGACTTCTGGGCAAGGCCACCGAAAGCACCGATAGCCATAGACAGGACAGCCACCACCAAAATCACGTAGAACAGGCTCTTGTTTTCGCCACGGATAGTCACCTGTTCGGCCAGGTTCCATGCCGGAGCAGAACCGATGCGGGTCACCAAGGAACCGAGCCAGAGCGTACCCAAGGCAGCGAGAGCGCCCACCTTGACAACGGCAGCCATAAAGCCCGTCACAGCCACAGAGGCACCCGTATAGACGTCGGCCACCCAGAAATGGAGCGGAGCGGCACCAGCCTTGAAGAGGAGGGCAAACATGGCCAAGAGAACACCCATGCCATAAAGCAGGCCGCGGCCAGCGATAACAGAGGCAAAGATGTGGGTAGAACCGGTGGCACCGTAAATGAGAGCCACACCGTACAAGAAGATTGCGCTAAAGACCGAACCCGAAACGAAGTACTTGAAAGCACCTTCGTTGGCATTCACGTCCTTGCGGCGAAGGCCCACCAAGGCGTAAATCGGGAAGCTAGCCAATTCCATACCCAAGAAAAGGGCGAGGAAGTCGATAGCCTGGGTCATGAGCGTTGCGCCGCAAGTTGCAAGCAGCAAGAGAGCGTAAGCTTCACCCCCCTTGAACTTTTCGTGACCGAGGGTCCACTGGAGTCCTGCAATCCCGAGGAAAGCGCAGAGCATCACGGAAAGGCCCAGCACGCGACGGATCGGATCCATGGCGTACAAGTCCATAAAGATGTCATTGGTGGTAAAGTAGTAAGCGCCTGCACCAAGAGCGATAAACAAAGATGCCACCCAAGGCAGAATCTTGTGCTTGTTTTCGTCCTTGATGAACGGTTCTGCGGCAAGGGTCATCAGCGCGCCCAAAGCCACGAGGATTACCGGCAAGAGATTCACGTAATTACTCATTTTCAGAAGCCTCCTTCACATTGGCCTCGTTTTGTTCAAGCGCGCCTTCTTCCTGAGCATCGGCAACTTCAGATTCGCTCATGTTCTTCAGTTGGGCAATCAGCGAAGCGCGTTCTTCGTCACTAAATCCATTCGCCTTCAAGTTGGAATCCAGCTGACGCAAATCATCGTCGGTCATGGGCTGTGCCACGGCAGCGATGTTTTCGTCCGCAATGGCTTCACCCGTGGTATCGGCAGAA
This sequence comes from Fibrobacter sp., assembly GCA_017530965.1. Lineage (GTDB taxonomy): Bacteria > Fibrobacterota > Fibrobacteria > Fibrobacterales > Fibrobacteraceae > Fibrobacter. The sequence goes on along the minus strand of JAFXLS010000158.1, from coordinate 9,130 downwards.
GCTTCAACAGTCTGGGCATCTTCGGCAGGGTGCGTCAGCTTGTTCATTTCTTGCACAGCGCTTTCGTCAAAGAGCTGGAGTGCATTAGTAATGAAGGCCGGATGCATGCCGAACACCAGAAGAAGGACACCCATGACACCAATGGAAGAACCTTCGATTGCTGTCATGCGCTTGCCATCTTCATATTCACGGGCAGGCTTTCCAAAGATGACCTTCTGCACAAAGCGGAGCATGTAGGTTGCCGAAAGAATCAGGCAAAGACCAGCAGCCAATGCCGGAAGCGGACCCATATCCCACAGGGACATAAGCACGGTAAATTCGCCAACGAATCCGGCAGTACCCGGAACTGCGAGAGAAAGCACGGCCAGGAATCCGAAGAGGGAACCGAACACGGGATTGCGAGCAGCAAGACCACCCAGCTGTTCGATATCGCGAGTACCGGCAAAGCGTTCTGCAATACCCATCAGGTAGAACTGGGCGCCAGCGGAAAGACCGTGAGCAACCAAGAGTACCAAAACCGCCGGGAGCATGGATTCAGAGAGACTGAATACGCCAGCCACAGCAAGGCCCAAATGGCTCATGGAGCTGAAAGCCAAAAGTTTCTTACCATCGGTTGCACGGAGGGCCATCAGGGCGCCGTAAATGGCCGTAACCAAGCCCAGCCACATCATGGAGTCCACCACTTCCATCGAAAGCGGGAAAATCGGAAGAATCCAGGCAATGAAACCGAACACGCCAGCCTTACTCATGGCACCCGTAAGGATAGCCGAAAGCGGAGCCGGAGCTTCTGCATAGGTAATCGCCTGCCAACCGTGGAAAGGGAAAATCGGAGTCTTCACCAAGAAGGCCAGCAAGAAGCAAAGCAGAAGCGTGGTCTGGGTTGCCGGATCAAGGTTCTGGAGAGCCACAGCAAGGGAAAGCACCAGGGAATTGTCTGCCAAGGTAATCAGGTACCAGAGGGCAACCATCATCGGGGCAGAACCCACCAGAGTGTAAATCGCAAAGGTCATAGCTGCCTTGCGACGTTCCTTACCACCGAAACCTGCAATGAGCACTGCGGCGGGGAACACCATGGCTTCGAAGAAGAAGAAGAACAGCACCGCGTCTGCAGCGAGGAACGTACCGTTCATGGCGCCCATCAAGGCAAAGATGCCGATGGCGAAGTTGCGGTAGTTCTTGTCGAGGGAATTGCGGGCCGTCATCAGGGCCACAAGGGAAAGCGCACTAGAAAGGAACACCATCCAGGCGCCCAGTCCGTGGCTGTACAGGTAGTAGTAAACGGCACCCTTGGCACCAGGAATGTGGAACCATTCGATGGCTTCGGTGGCCTGGTTACCGCTAGCGATCAAGGCAATGGACATCGCCACAAAGGCAAAGCCAAACAAGAAGGCAAGCCTAGAAGAAGACTTGGGATCTTCCTTGGAGGTGGCGATCATCAAAATCGCGGCGGCAAAAGGAGCAAGGACAAGAAGATGTAAAAGCATTAGAACAATCCTCCGGTCAAAAGTACAACAGCAACTAAGGCGGCGACACCCAGCAAGCTAAGCGTAAGCTGCACACGCACCTTGCGCACCTGGAAGGTGCTCACGCCATCGCCAACGATTTCGGCAATGGAACCCACCGTCCACTGAATAGCCTGCAGAATCTTATCGACAACCATGTCCGCGATAAAGGCGGCGGCCTTGGTTATGGTAATGAAAATTTCATGGATGTAGTCAAAGAAGAACGTCCAATCGGCCTTGGAGCCAACGGGAGCGCTGCTTTCCTTAGCAGAGATTTGCGGAATGCGGGCACGGCCGTAAACCACATAAGCGATAATCATACCCAGGAGTGCGGCAGCCGTACCAAAGCAAGCGAACGTCAAGGCGTTCACGTGATGGATTGCTGCACCCAGGCTGTAGCTCTGAGCCTCGCCCACCACCGGAGCAAGCGTATTTGCAAAGAACTTGATGCCCATGGAATCGGCCCACAGGTAACCGGCAAACACGGCACCGAAAGCGAGAATCACCATGGGAACCAGCATGCTGGCCGGAGCTTCGTGAATATGTTCTTCGCTTTCCTTGGAACCACGGTATTCACCGAAGAAGGTCATGATGATGAGACGGCCCATGTAGACAGCCGTAATCACAGCCGTAAGGAGACCGGCAAAGTAGAAGAACTCACCGAAAGGAGCGTTCGTGTAGAGACGTTCCAAGATGAGGTCCTTGGACCAGAAGCCAGCAAAGCCCGGGAAACCGATAATGGCCAAGAAGGCGAAAATCATCACGCAAGCGGTTACCGGAGTCTTCTTGATAAGGCCACCCATGCGGCGCATATCCTGTTCGCCTGCCAGGGAGTGAATCACGGCACCGGCACCCAAGAAGAGGGCTGCCTTGAAGAAGGCGTGGGTGAACACGTGGAAGATGGAGGCGTCGAAAGCAGAAGCGCCTGCAGCCATGAACATGTAACCGAGCTGAGAAATGGTCGAGTAGGCAAGCACCTTCTTGATGTCATTCTGGAAGAGACCTGCAACGGCCGCCCAAAAAGCAGTAAGCATACCCACAATCAAGATAACAAGCAGCACTTCGGGCACAAGCACGAACATGCGGGAAAGACGGGCCAACAGATACACGCCAGAGGTCACCATGGTAGCGGCATGGATAAGGGCAGACACAGGGGTCGGACCAGCCATGGCATCGGGCAACCAGGTAAGGAGCGGAATCTGAGCGGACTTACCGGTGCAACCCACAAAGAACAGGAGGCCAGCGATCATCAGGATCGGGGCAGCAAGTTCCACATGTCCACCGGCAATAAGCATTTCAACGAACTTGTTCAAGGCTTCGTAGTTGAGGATTGCGGAGCCACCCAGCGTTGCAAGGCAAAGCATGCCGAGCAAGAAACCGATATCGCCCACGCGGTTCACGATGAAGGCCTTGTTTGCAGCCTTGCAGTTGTTCAGGTCGTGATTCCAGAAACCAATGAGCAAGTAAGAGCAGAGGCCCACGCCTTCCCAACCGAGGAAGGTGAGCAGCAGGCTGTCGGAAAGCACCAGCACAATCATGCTGAACAGGAAGAGGTTGATGTAGGCGAAGAAGCGGGTAAAGCCGCGGTCACCGTGCATGTAACCAATCGAGTAGAGAGCAATGAGGGAACCGATACCAGTCACGAACAGGAGCATCACACGAGAAAGGCCGTCGAACAGGAATCCGATATCGACCTTGAGCATGGGGATGTCAATCCAGTTGCAAAGTGTCTCCCTAATACCTTCTTCAGGCATGCCGAATGCGAGCAAGACAACGCACACAAACGAGATTACCGGGAACAGCACCGAGAGGGCGCCCACGAAACCTTCGGAGGGGCCTTTCTTGCTACCCGAAGAAATCACGGCAATTGCACCCAGAAGAATCGTTCCGAGGAGCGGGAAAAGAGGAATGATCCAAAGCGGTAAATTTGTCATTGCTTACCCCTTCATATTGGAATAGTTATCGGAATCGACACTTTCACGGTTACGGAAAATGAGGATGACAAGAGCGAGGCCAACGCAAGCTTCGGCAGCAGCCACCGCAATCAGGAACAGCGGGAAAATCTGGCCAGCGACACTCATGTCAGCCGGAAGCGTCTTTGCAAAACCCACAAAAGAGAGGTTCACAGCATTGAGCGCAAGTTCAATGCCCATGAGTACAAAGAAGATGTTGCGGCGAGAAAGAGCGACAATCAAGCCAATGGTGAAAATCACCAGGGCAAGAATCTGGATGTAAATCGGTTGGAGTTCCATTACTTATCCTCCTTATGATCTTCTTCGGAGACTTCGGAGCTCAAGCGCTTCTTTGCCATCAGCACGGCAGCGCCCATGGAAGAAAGCAACAACAAGCCAAGCACTTCGAACAGGACGAAGTAACCGGGGCCCGTCTTCGAGGTATCAAAGAGATTCTTGGAAGTCATTTCCACAGAGCCGCGGAGCGTCGTAACGTCGAAGCCCATGGGAGAAAGCACCAGAGCAAAGCCCACAAGGCCGGCGAGGGCAAGAGCCGCGATGACCACGAAGATTGACACGCCATCGAACATGGGCGTCTTGGAATCCTTGGCGGCGTTCAAGACCGAGATCACGAACACCAGAAGCATCATGATAGCACCGGCGTAAACCATAATCTGAACAACGCCGATAAAGGGGCTACCAATCAGGCCATAGATACCGGCCAAAGAAAGCATGGTGAGCACCAGCGAAAGACCGCCATACAGCGGGTGCTTCGAGAAGAGCACGCCAAGGGCGGCCACCACGGCTATAGCGGCGAGAACAACGAAATAAATCAGGGCAAGCATTACTTTACCTCCATTCCCCAGACAGCGCGAGCCTGGGCATTCTTTGTTCCACCCGGAGCCTTCTGGCTCTGTTCATCTTCGGGGTAATCCTTCGGATCCCAGCTAGTGAGAGTCTTGAGGTTTGCCACGAATTCTTCGCGGGTGCGATGTTCAAAGATGATTTCCTTGGTATCCATACGGAGAGCATCCACCGGACAGGCTTCAACGCAAAGGCCGCAGAATACGCAAGTCAAATGGTCGATATCAAAGCGTTTCACCTTCTTTTCGATACGGGGATCGTCACTGGCAGTCGCTTCGATATAAATACAGTGAGCGGGGCAAGCCGCAGCACACATGCCGCAGGCCACGCAACGGGGGGTGCCATCGGGGCGCAGCATCAGGCGATGCTTGGCGCGATAGCCGCTAAGAACTTCGGGCTGACCTTCCGGATAAGAAATGGTCGGCAAGGTTTCGTAGCGGAACAGGCCACGGGCAGCGTGCTTGAGGGTTGTCCACAAGCCGCGAATGGCCTCGAAAATGTAGAGGCGTTCCACCCAGTTCATGGGTCTCTGTTTAATAACGCGAGCCATTAGTTACCTCCCATAAGCTTTGCAACCACAGCGGTCACAACGAGGTTCAAAATAGCGATGTTCAGAATAATCTTCCAGCCGAGATGCATAATGTGGTCGTAGCGGAAACGCGGGAGCGTCCAGCGGACCCAAATCCACACCCAGCAGAAGAACACGCTCTTCACGAGGAGCACCAGCAAGTGGATGAGTGCCGTACCGAGAGCAGCGCCCAAAGTATTCACGGCAACGCCGTCAATCATGGTGATTTGCGGGTTATAGAACATCCAGGAGCAGACGCCGGCAGCAATGAATGCGGCAGCGGCCACCCAACCGATAGTCTTGTAGAGAGTGTATTCGCGCAGGATTTCCATCTTGTTGCTCTGCTTGGAAGCAGCGAGCTTACGAGAGTAACGGTAAATCATGTGGAGGAATGCAAGAGCGAGGAAAGCCAGCACCCAGCAGAGAATGGCTAGGGAGCCACCCATGTGAGCCTGAATGGTTTCGGTCGTCACGAACGGGACCGAGTAACCGCCCAAGAAGAGCGTTGCCACCAAAAGGCTGCTGATGCAAATGTGCGAATATTCGCCCATGTAGAACAGGCCGAACTGCATGGCGCCATATTCGGTATGGTAACCAGCAACCAGTTCAGGTTCACCTTCAGCCACGTCGAAGGGTGCACGGCCCGTTTCAGCGATCGTTGCAATCAAGAAGCAGAAGAAGGCCACCGGCTGGGCCACAATGCCCCACACATGGTTTTCTTGCCAGCTCACGATGTCGGTGAGGCTGAAAGAACCGGCGAGCACCAGGAGGCCCATCATGGAAAGGCCCTGGCAGACTTCGTAGCTAATGGTCATTGCAGTCGTACGCAAGGAACCGAGGTAACTGTACTTGGAGCGGGAGCTTAAACCGGCAAGCACGGCACCGTAGGCAGAAAGGGAGCTGAAGCCGAAGAGCAACAGGATGCCCACTTCGGAATCCACGATCGGGCCTGCGATGCGAACCACCTTGCCGCCCCATTCAAACACCAGCGGGCCAAACCAAGGAATGACGCACGGGCTAAGGAACACGATGGCAAAGGGAATGGCCGGAGCCACATAGTAAAGGAACTTCTTGGAACCGGTCGGAGCAAACATTTCCTTGAAGAAAAGCTTGGTACCGTCGCACATGTTCTGCACATAGCCGAACAGGCGAACCTTACCGAAGAACGGAACCTTGATGTAAGAGCGGTTCGGGCCCTGGCGGTCCTGCATAAAACCTGCACCACGACGTTCCATAGGAATCAGGAGCAGAATGTAGAGAACCGGCACAAAGCAGAAACCAAACTTTGCGATGGTAATGAGCCATTCCACCCAAGTTTTGGATTCAATAATATCCATTAGGCGTTACCTCCTTCGAGCAACTTACCAGTGCTCTTGATGGTATCGTAAGAAAGTCCAGCCAAGACGCTTGCATATTCGCCAGCCTTCTTGAAGGCATCGAAAGCACTTTCGAACTTGCAGCCAGCAAGGTCAGAAAGCACCTCGTAAGCGGGGCGGAGTTTTTCGTCGGGACAAACCGGGCAGGCATTCAGCTTCTGAAGGATGTTCATGCTGTTTACCATGGTGCCCTGGACTTCGCTCCAGTGGCGGATACCGAAAGCCAGCGTGGCCTTCTTGGCAGTAGCATCGTCGAATGCAGAGAGGGCGATGCGGGTCGGAATCTTTTCGAGAGCGGCAGCAACATCGCCTGCTTCGCCGAAGATATCCGCATTCACCGTAACGAGCACCTTGAATTCAGGAGCGCCCTTCACCAAGTCGCTTCTGAGGCGATCGACGAGATTGTCCAGATTATTATCGGGAATGCCCAGCAGCTTGAAACCGGCGCGGTTAGCCAGCGGGTCGCCACTCATGGCGATGCCGTCGGGGGCACCCACCTTCTTGAAGGTGCCGCCGAAGAGTTCGGCGGAGTCGCCCAGGGTTTCCTTGAGCATGCGGAGCGCAGCGAGATCTTCGATGGTGCAGGAGCCACCGGCAACCAGGGCGACCTTGCCCCCGTCCTTAAGAGCGGCCTTCAGAGCATCCAGTTCCACAGCCGGCAAGCGGTTCTTGTCGAAATTCTGGAATGCGAGGCGGCTGGTGTTAGAGAGCCAGCTGCGGTTCACTTCGGGGTTGCAACGCGGCATCACACGATAGATGTGGCCATCGGCGTAATCAAGCCAGATGTTTGCACCGAGAGAGTCGTCCATCGAAATGGTCGGCGTGTGAGAAAGGAGCCATACGCGCTTCTGGAAGCGGAAGTACTTCGCTGTCATGGCACCCACCGGGCAAACGTCGGTGACGCACAAGTCGTATTCGTGGTCCAGCTTTTCACCCGGGAAGGTAGTAATGTAAGTATGGTCGGCACGGCCAGCGAGCTGCAGCTGTTCGGAACCGGCGATGCTACGCATAAAGCGCACGCAACGGTCGCACTGCACGCAACGTTCTTCGTCGAGCAAGACACGGGGACCGAGGTCCACATGCTTACCGCCACGGAGCTGACCCTTGGCATCAATGAACTGATGGGCAGGATTGCCGTGATAGTTCTTGCCGTATTCGGGGCGCATGCGGGATTCGCACTGACCGGCTTCCATGTAGTTTTCTTGCAGGGTGCATTCACCGGCCTTGTCGCAAATGGGGCAATCGAGCGGGTGGTTCACCAGCATGAATTCCTGGGTGGCCTTGCGGGCGTTCTTCACGCGGGCACTGGATGCCGGCGTATAAATCTTCATACCCGGAGCCACCGGCGTATAGCAGGCAATCACCAGCATGCGACCGCGGGGGCCTTCTTGTTCCACCAGGCACTGGCGGCAGTTACCGGACACCGGCAAATACGGGTGGTAACAAACGTGAGGAGTTTCAATCCCGACAGCCTTCAGGGCTTCGAGGAGGTTTGTATCGCCTGGAACCATCACCGGCTTGTCGTCCACGAAGATTTCCACCTTCGGGCTGTTCTCGGTCGGGAGTTTCGGCATGTTGTAGTAGTTACTCATATTATTACCAGAAAATTCCAGGACGATAGTTTTCCTGAACACGCGGCTTGGCATGTTCGGGGTTCTTTGCAATCAATTCATCGAAGTCGGCTCTGAACTTTGCGGTGTAGCTAGACACCGGGCCACCGAGAGAAATGGAAAGCGGGCAAATCGTCACGCCGCCAAATCCACCACTCAGGCTCTGCATGAGTTCCACATCGCCGTCGTGACCCTTGCCATCCACAATCTGGTTCAGAATGCGGTGCAAAAGACCCGTACCTTCGCGGCACGGAGTGCACTGGCCGCAAGATTCGTGGCTGTAGAAGTTGCCGAGCACGTTCAGGAGTTCTGCCATGTTGTGCGTATCGTTAATCACGATCATGGCACCCGAACCGAACATCGTCTTCATGGAAGCGAGGCATTCGTAGTCCATGGTGGCCACGGCGCATTCGCCTGCGTTCAGCGGAGCGCAAGAAGAACCACCCGGAAGCACGGCCTTCAGGTTTCCACCTACGACACCACCGGCATATTCGTTAATCATCGTCATCATCGGGGTGCCGAGCGGAGCTTCGTACACACCCGGATTCTTCACGTCACCCGAGATGCAGAACACCTTGGTACCGCCTGCACGAGGAGTACCCATCTTGGCGTATTCTTCGGGTTCATGCTGGAAAATCCAGGGGAGAGCCATAATGGTCTCGACGTTGTTCACGCAAGTCGGAGACTTCCATGCACCGCTCACCGCCGGGAAAGGCGGCTTCAGGCGGGGCTGACCCTTCTGGCCTTCGAGAGAGTTGATAAGAGCAGTTTCTTCACCGCAAATGTAGGCGCCAGCGCCACGGTGAACAAAAATATCGAAACTGAACTTGGTTCCGCAAATGTTTTCGCCGAGGTAACCGGCGGCGTATGCCTGGTTCAAAGCCTTGTTCAAGCTTTCGATGCAGGGCAGAAATTCGCCACGGCAGTAGATGTAGGCGGCGCGGCTACCGAGAGCCCAAGCAGCGATAATCAAGCCTTCGATCAAGCGGTGCGGATCTTCCATCATCAGGAAGTGATCCTTGAACGTACCGCCTTCACCTTCGTCAGCGTTCACTACGATGTACACAGGCTTGCCAGAATTGCGCGGAACAAAGCTCCACTTCATACCGGTCGGGAAGCCTGCACCGCCACGGCCGCGAAGACCGGAACGCTGCACGTAGTCAATCACTTCGAACTGGCTCATGTTGAACAAGCGATCCGAAATGTTTGCGTAGCCACCCAGCTTCTTGTAGACTTCAATGTCCTGGGCGCCCTTGCC
>JAFXLS010000157.1 GCA_017530965.1 Fibrobacter sp. | reverse complement strand
TTCCTCATCGAAGTGCTTCCGTTCCGTGGCGTGAAGGGCACGACCGGTACGCAGGCCAGCTTCATGGATTTGTTCAATGGCGACGAAGAAAAGATTATGGAACTCGACCGCCGCGTGACCGCCAAGGCTGGCTTCAAGCGCGTGCTCACCATCACCGGTCAGACCTACACCCGTAAGTGGGACAACCGCGTGAACCAGGTTTTGAGCTCCATCGCTCAGTCTCTGCACAAGTTCGCTACCGACATGCGCCTCATGCAGGGTGTGAAGGAAGTCGAAGAACCGTTCGAAAAGACTCAGATCGGTTCCAGCGCCATGGCTTACAAGCGTAACCCGATGAGGAGCGAACGCATTTGCTCTCTGGCCCGTTTCGTGATGGCCCAGGTGAACAGCACCGCCTTCACGCAGGCAACGCAGTGGTTCGAACGCACCCTCGACGATAGCGCCAACAAGCGCCTTGCCATTCCGGAAGCATTCCTCGCCATGGATGCCATGCTCATCATCGCCGAGAACGTGACAAATGGCCTCGTCGTTTATCCGAAGGTCATCGAAAAACGTATCATGGCTGAACTCCCGTTCATGGCTACCGAAAACATCATCATGGAAGGCGTGAAGAATGGCGGCGACCGCCAGGAACTCCACGAAGAAATCCGCGTGATGTCTATGGAAGCGGGCAAGGTCGTCAAGGAACAGGGCAAGGACAACGACTTGCTCGAACGCGTGCTGAAGAACGAAAAGTTCCAGAAGCTCGGCATCACCGAAGCTAAACTCAAGGAAATCCTCGACCTCCGCAAGTTCGTGGGTCGCGCTCCGGGACAGGTTGTGAAGTTTGTTACCGAAGAGGTGCGTCCGGCTATTGAAAAGATACCTAACTGGGCGGAGATTGATGCCGGTGAATTAAAAGTGTAATTTGCCGTATCGCTAGGCACTATGACAAATTACTCGTAAGCGTTCATTCATTAGTTTTAGAAATAAAAAAAATCGCTTTGGACTGGCTCTAAAGCGATTTTTGTTTTTTAAAAGGGCGCGTTATTCGTCTTAAAACATTTCGACGCAGGCGATCGCAATGCTGATGGGGTACATCAGTAGTCCCGCATAGATTCCGCCGAGCAAGTCATCGGCCATGACGCCCCATGCTCCGGGGAATGCTTCGAAACGGTGGATGCCGAGCGGCTTAAGAATGTCGAAAAAGCGGAAGAGACCGAACCCGACAAGAAGCGCGATGGGGCTGTCCAATATAATGTAGGGGTTCACCAGAGCGAAGGTCATGAAGATTCCGCAGACTTCGTCAATCACGATCCAGCCGGGGTCTTCGGTGCCGGTGTCTTTCATCGCCTTGTTCACGAAGGGGATTGCTCCGAAAAAGACGATGATGGCGGCAATAAGAAATAAAGGATTGAATTGTATGTCGCCAAACAATCTTACCGCGAGAAGGGCCATGGGGTAGGCGACGACTGCTGCTGCCAGACTGCCCATGGTGCCAGGCGCTTTTGGGCTCATTCCTGAACCAAAGAAGGTGGTTACGAGTATAGACAAAGAATCGGTGCCCCGCCACTCACGGGGCACACGCTTTTTGCCATATTTCTCTTTAAGTTCCTCGCGGTTCACGATTTACTTGTCATTCCCGACTTGATCGGGAATCTTTAGTTATCCTCGTATTCGGAGCTGCCCCAGCCGTCCAGGTCACCTGCAGCACGGCCAAGAGTTGCACCGCCGAGGATTTCGTCGATACCCTTGTCTTCGGAATCGTCGTCCTCTTCTTCGAAGATGGAAGATTCTTCCATTTCAAGGTCATCGTTCGGAATGATCGGATCGTCATCCAGTGCGTTTTTGCTCTTCTTTCCTGCCATATTTTCTCCTTGGTAAAAGGCGTTTTCGTATTCTTTACCGCTATATTATAAAATTTTTTGTAAAAAAGGAGATTTTTTTCAAAAAAAGTGAAAAAAAATCATTTTTTTGTACAAAATGTCCTAATTTGCTATAAATGGCCGTATTTAGGCTTCTTGAATTTGCTCAAATTGCGGCAGGTCAGCACAAACGAAGTCCGGCTTCCTGTTCTATTGAGGAACTTTACTGCGACAATCAATTTGCAAGAATAAATGGTCATGGCGCAATCTATAGGGATTTTTTGTTCCTCCGTGTCAAGCATGGCCTGTCGTAGCATGGCGCGTTCTTCTGGGAATTTGTCAATAAATGCGTTAATGATTTGCTCATGCGTTCTAGCGCCGATGGATGCCATGAAGTCAGAGAAGGCTTTGTTTGTATAAATGAACTGGAACTTCCCGTCGATCAGTTCGAACAGGGCGGTTGGCATAAAGTTGACTATCGTATTGCGGTTAATAATCAGGGGACGGTTGTCCAAAAGGTTCACGGTCCCTATCGTATCGTAGTATTCCTTGAGTTCTGATGGCTCGTTTACTTCATATCCGCAATACTTTTCCCTGTTGTTCTGATATTCTTCGACAGGTATGGGCTTACCAAAATAGTACCCCTGGATAATTTCGCAGCCGATCATTTTAAGGTATTCATACTGTTCCTTGGTTTCGACGCCTTCGGCAAGCGTATGGATGCCGAGTTTCTTGGCCATGTCGACAATCGAGGCGATAATGAGCTTGGATTTTGGGTTTGTGTCGAATGTACGCAAAAAACTCATGTCGATTTTCAATAGATCGAAATCGTAGGACTGCAGGTTGCCGAATGAGCTGAAACCTGAACCAAAGTCGTCAAGCCAAACCTCGTAGCCGTCGGCCCTAAAAGCTTTAATGGTCTCGGCAAGGTTTGTATTTTGCGACGAAAAGGCGCTTTCGGTGACTTCTAGGTTCAGATACTTTTTGGGGATGTTGTACTTGGCGACCGCATCGTCAACAATTTTTTTGATATCACTGAGTTCAAAATCCAGTCGTGACAGGTTTACTGAAACGGGTTCGTAGGCGTACCCGCTATCCATGTCGTCGCGAATGTCTTTGCAAGCCTGTTCGATAATAAGAGTATCCAGCCTGTGAATCAGGTGGAATTTTTCAAAAATTTCGATAAAAATGAATGGCGGAATGATGCCGCGCACGGGGTCTATCCAGCGGGCGAGGGCTTCGTAACCACAGACTTTGCCTGTAAGTGCTCGAACAACGGGCTGATAAAAAACCTTGAAGTATCCTTTTTCGAACGCCTCTTCAAAATGCTCCAGCACATATTGCTGCTGTTCATGTTTCTTGTTGAGTTCGTCGTCGAAAACGGCGTATTCCCTGTTAAAAATGCCATGGACTTCTCGACAGGCGAGGGAGGCTCGGTCCATCATGACAATGGGTTTTTGCGGGGTGCTGTCAGAAACGTAGATGCCCGCCTTGATCTGGTTGCGTAGTCCGCCTTCAAAGTGGCCCATCACCAGGTTCAATTCTTTGACTCGGTTGACGATATCTTCAACGGTAAGATTCAAGCTAATGACGACCAGGTGGTCTGCCCCGGCGCGTAAAACGGTTTCTCCTTCGAAAAGCCCCTTGAGCACGTCCCTGAATTTGCAAAGGTAGGTGTTTCCGCCCGGGTAAGAAAATCTTTGGTTAATGGTCTTGAAGTTCATTACGTTAAAGAACGTAATGGTCGATTTGTGAAGCGGGTAAAAATTAGGGTCTTTTTGAGTTTGAGCAAAAAACCACGCCACAAGGTCCAGACCGGTTATGGGGTCGACTTTTTCGGGCTTTGGAAAAGCGGAGCCACCAGGACCTGGCCCACCTGCATATTGAGGGGGATTTGCTCCATTTGGAGGTGTCATATTGGGACTACCTTGCATCACTACCATTTTCTCCTGTTTCGCTAATCAATTTAACTAAAGAAAATGGAAAAAGGGACTTTTCCTTGAAAAAAGTCCCTTTTTATTACGATTTTCTTACTCCAAATTGGAATATTGTTATTCCCACTCAATGGTTCCGGGGGGCTTGTGGGTCACGTCGTACCACAGGCTGCCGGCGCCTTCGGCTTCGAACTTGCGCCAGAGACCTGCGAGCATTCCCTGGTCGATTTCGGCGAAGTTTGCCGTCATGGCTTCGGTGGAATTCACCGGGCGCATCACGATGCAGGGCTTGCCCGACGTGCGGAGCGGGACGAGCACCACGGGCATCTGCCAAATCTTTTCGTACAGGTCGTTTGCCTGCAGGAATTCGGTGCAGATGTTGTCGAACTTGCGGAGCGTATCGAAGTTTTCGCGAGTGGCGAACTGCTCGACGAGCTTCGGGTCTTCATCGGCCACGCTACCAATCTGGTAAATGACGCGGTTGATGGCCTTGAAGCGGTTCGCAAGTTCGGTGGAGAACTTTTCGCAATCCTTCCAGCTAAGGCCCGGGGTTGTGATGAGGAACGGCTGCGCATAGGTGCGTCCGTCGCCCTGCACGCCCACGCTCTTGATGGGGAGCATGCGACCGGCAATGTTGTTTGCCTTCAGGTAGTCGGCGAGGCTGTTGCCTGCGGTGTCCTTCACGTCTTCGAACTTGACCATGTCATCGGAGAGCTTGCCTTCGCTGCAGAGCAGGCGAACGCCGAGGCCCGGACCCGGGAACGGGTGACGCCACACGAGGTTGTGCGGAATGCCGAGTTCTTCGCCGAGAGCACGGACTTCGTCCTTGTACAGGTCGGCGAGCGGTTCCAGCACGAGGCCCTTTTCCATAAGGTCCAAAACTTCTTGCACGCGGTTGTGGTGCGTCTTGATCTTGTCGGCGTTCTTGGTGCCGCCGCTTTCGATGGTGTCGGGGTAGATGGTGCCCTGAGCCATCATCCACTGGTTCGGATCGAGGTTGAGCTT
>JAFXLS010000156.1 GCA_017530965.1 Fibrobacter sp. | reverse complement strand
TGGCGCTCAGTTCGGCGTGTTTGCGACCATGTTCTGCGCCGTGGCATTCGGTGGCTTTACTCTCGGTGAAGCAGCCTCTATCGGTATCATCGGCGGTGCTGATGGTCCGACCTCCATCTTTACTGCAAACAAATTAGCAAAGCACCTCATCGGACCTATCGCCGTGGCAGCTTACACTTACATGGCTCTCGTTCCGCTGATTCAGCCGCCTATCATGCGCCTCATGACCAACGACAAGGAACGCAAGATCCGTATGAAGGCTCTGCGCAAGGTGTCTAAGGCCGAACGCATTGTGTTTGCCGTGATGGTGATGATCGTGTGCATCCTCGTGGTGCCCGATGCTTCTGCTCTTATCATCATGCTCATGCTTGGTAACATCTTCAAGGAAGCCGGCGTTGTCGAACGCTTGGTGAAGACCTCCTCCAACGAACTCATGAACATCGTGACGATCTTCCTCGGTACTTCCGTGGGCCTCACGATGTCTGCTGACATCTTCCTCCGTCCGCAGACCCTCATGATTATCGCTATGGGTGTGGTTGCCTTCGGTTTCTCGACCGCAGCAGGCCTCTTCCTTGCTAAGATCATGAACAAGTGCACTCCCAACAACCCTGTGAATCCGCTCATCGGTTCTGCTGGCGTGTCCGCCGTGCCGATGGCCGCCCGTGTTTCTCAGGTGGAAGGTGCCAAGTATGACCCGCAGAACTTCTTGCTGATGCACGCCATGGGCCCGAACGTGGCTGGCGTGATCGGTACCGCAGTCTGCGCCGGTTACATGATTTCTAGACTCTCGTAGTCTGGGTGTCATCCTGGAGCAAGGCGAAAGCCGCGCGACGGGATCCATAATCGAATATGAGGAAACCCTCGGCAATCGCCGGGGGTTCCTTTTTTGTTTTATATGTTCGTTTGTTTTGTTTTATGAAATTGAATTTTTTTCAAATTGTTTTAAAAATATTTGAAATTTGCAAAATTTCGCCAAATTTGTTTTTTAGAAAATGTTGCATGCAGTGTTTTGATTATCTATTTTTTAGACATGATGAAATCAGTTGTTGAATATAAAGACTATCGCCAGTACATTCAGGACTACTATACCGAACGGAAACGTTGTTCTGCATTTACCTGGCGCGAATTTGCGAAACTCGCTGGCTTTGCCTCGGGATCGTATTTGAAGCTTGTATGCGACGGCAAGACTCGTCTGTTGGAGGATGGAGCAAAGAAGACGGCGCTTGCCATGGGACTACTCGGCTTTGAGTACGATTATTTCATTTTGATGGTCCGCTACGAAAATGCGAAGACGGATGTCCAGAAAAAGAAATGCTTCGAGGAAATGCAGGCGTTAAGTGCCGCTCACCATGTTAAGATTCTGGGGAGCGACTTGTACACCTTCTACGAAACATGGAAGCATTCCGTGGTGCGTGAACTTGCTATTGCGATGCCGGGGGCAAAACCGAATGAAATTGCCAAGGCATGCAAGTTCCCGATTTCGGCTGCTGACGTGAGCGCAAGCCTCAGTTTTCTTTTGAAGTCGGGACTGCTTACGCGCGATATTAAGGGCAATTACCGTCAAACGCATCGTTCGCTCAGTACGGGTCGCTTGAATGTGGTCGTTGTCGCGGTCCATTCGCTGCTTCGCCAAATGGGCGAGTTTGCTCTCGAGGCGCTTGACAAGTTGCCAATTTCGGAACGCCACTTTAGCGGAATTACTATGGGCGTGACGCAAGAAACCTACCAGAAGGTTGTCGACGAAATTGCGGAATTCCGCAAGCACATTATTTCGATGGTTGCGGATGAACAGCGCCCGGATAAAGTGTGCAGACTCAATTTCCAGTTTTTCCCTCTGACAGAGAATTTGAATCGTGGCAAGTCCACGTCGGGTAAAGGAGCATAAAGATGTTTGAACTGTATAATTTGAATATGAAAAAATGGCTTGGGGCGGCACTTGCGCTCGGTGCAATGATGGTTGCCTGCTCCACAGAAATGGCTGGCACCAGCGAAGAGAGTGAAGGCGTTGTTGCTATTGTGGACAAGAATCTTGCAGGCGTCGTACAGAAGGGCCCGTTCGTGACGGGTTCCAGCATCGTCCTCAAGGAAACTTCGGCAGAGGGAAACTTCAGGCCGACGGGTAGGATGTTCTATGCGACGATCCGCAGCGATTCTGGCGACTTCCAAATTGATGGTCTCAATTTGGAAAGCCAATATGTAAGGCTTGAAGCTACTGGTTACTATAAAAGAGAAAAGACGGCTGAAAATTCAGTGTGCCAAGTCAGTCTGAGGGCTTTGTCTGATATTAACAATCGAGAGCAAATTAATGTGAATGTGCTGACGCATTTGGAATACGATCGCACGCTTGCTTTGATAAAGAAAGGAATGAGCTTTACCGAAGCCAAGAAACAGGCCCGTCAAGAATTGATGAAGACGTTCTACTACGATGATTTGGCGGAAGATTCTGAAAATCTGAATATCAACAATAGCGGGGATGCCGACAAGGCTCTGAAAAAAATCAGCACCTTTGTCGACCATATCCTCTTTGGTGAGGAGTATGGGACTGTTCATTGTCATTCTAGAGACTATAAAGCTTATTTTACACAGTATGAAGAGGATCCCGAAAAATACTGTGAAGAAGTTCAGAATTATCTAGACAATTTTGCTGACATCCTTGCGGGAGATGACTATGAACGGTTTGATTCACAGATGTTGCATGATGTTTTGAATGTCTGGTTTAGGGAGGATTAATATGTATAAGGGATATAAACAAATTAGCGTTTTGTTTGTTCTAGGAATGCTCCTTGCGGCATGCAGTCAGAACGATTCAAGTTCCGCATTGTCAGAAGGAAGCAGAACTATTTACGGAACGTCGCAAAAGGGGCCTTTCGTAAAGGGAACCGAAGTGACCCTTTATGGAATGGATGAGGGGCTGATTCAGACGGGAACGCATTTTTCCACGGAAATAGACAACAATCGTGGTGAATACACCCTGGAAAAAATCAATTTGGAAAATCGTTACGCTTGGCTTGTGGCGAACGGCTACTATATCGACGAAATGACGGGCGATACTTCGACTCAGAAAATATCGCTGAACAGTCTTGTCGATTTGCAAAATCGTGACCAAGTCAATATCAATGTTCTGACTCATCTGTCGTTTGACCGTATTCGATATTTGGTCAAGCAAGGCCAATCTGTTGTCGGTGCGAAACGACAGGCCGAAATCGAAGTGATGGCTGCATTCGGTTTTTCTGAACTTGCCGAATCCTTTGATCAGCTTGATATCTTGGGCAGTGCTGAAGGTGATGCGAAACTTCTTGCGATTTCTGTGATGGTGCTTACTGCTGCCAATGTGGGCGATGTGACAAGTCGCATGGCTCGCATCGCAATGGATCTGGAAAAAGACGGCTCTTGGGATGATACGACATTGATTCAACAAATCAAGGGGCTTGTCTCCATGGCCAATCACGATGGTGTCTATAAGAAAGTGAAAGAGAACCTTGTGAAATTAGGTGCGACGGATATTCCCGATTTCCAAAAATATCTAGATAAGTTTGCGTCGCCTTGGGATTCGACATGGGAACATTGTAGTAATGAAAACGAAGTCAAGCGGACGACTCACTTCAATGATAGTCTCTATAGCCATGTCATTTGTCGCGACGGTATCTGGAAATACTATAGGGGCCCGAGAGACGAAGGGGATCCTCCTGTGGATACCACTGGGAAATATGGCACCTTGGTCGATGAACGAGATGGCCATGTATACAAAACTCTGGATATCAAAATGGAGAGTGGCCGGATTGCGACTTGGATGGCGAGCCTTTTGGAATATGAGCCGCCAAGTGGTGTCAAAAAAGAAGCCCGTTACGTTCCCGGAGTTGGTAGGGAATACTTCGGCTATCAGGCGTTGGGGTGGCCGATTGATAGGAATCTTGTTAGCGAGGATGAAAATGCGGAAATTTGGAATAAAATGCTCTACGATGAATTTATTCAAGGCGTTTGTCCTGACGGTTGGCACCTTCCCTATTATGAAGAATGGAATTACCTATGGGATGTGTTGAGGGACGACTATGAGACCCGGGAACTTCTGGTATACTTGCAGTATGTGGACTCGGGGACAAAGGTGTCGCTTGATACAAAGCATGTGGGTTATTATGTTGATTTTGAATATGCGTTCTCTCTCCTCGAAGGTGGATCGCCTTACCGTTTCCGCGTCAGGAATATATGGAACTGGAACGAGGATGATTCGGTAGTTCATATTTCTGAATATTATCCGATTCGTTGCGTGAAAGACTGATAAGTTTTTAGTCCCCTCATTTGGGCTCGAGGGATTCGAGCAAGGGGACGGTTAGGAGAGAGACCTCGCTAGGACGCTAGCGAGGTCTTTTTCATGTCCTAGGGATATGCTGGCCATGTTCTAAAACGCTGAAATTTTAATAAAATTGCGAAAAGTGGTAAAATCTAGCTAAAAACGCAATGTTTATGTCCTAAATTTGTTGAAAAAGGTATATTTGTAATCATGAAGGAAATCGTTGAATACACAGATTACCGCAAGTATATCCGGGACTACTACGAAGAACGCAAGCGCTGTTCCGTTTTTTCGTGGCAGAAATTTGCCCAGGATGCCGGATTCTCGTCGGCGGTATTCTTGAAGTATGTTTGCGAAGGAAAAAAGAATTTAAGCGTCGGCTCTGCAGGCTCTGTAGCCAGTGCCATGGGCCTTGTCGGTTTTGAACAGACCTATTTTGTGTTGATGGTGTCTTACGCCCATGCGAAGGACGACAAGACAAAGGTCGCGGCGTTCGAGGAACGGTGCGCATTGGCGAATGCCCACAAGATGCGTGTGCTCGGGAACGACGAATTTGATTATTTCAAGTCGTGGAAAAATCCGGTGTTGCGTGAACTCGCACCGCATATGCCAGGCGCAAAACCGCTCGAAATAGCGCATGCCTGCAATCCGAAAATCTCGGCGGCCGAAGTAACCGAGACCCTGAATTTTTTGGTGAAGAAAAAGTTCCTGAAAAAAGACAAGGATGGAAACTACCACCAGACCGACAAGACGATTACGATGGCTAACACGGATGCTGTTCCTGTGGCGGCGCGCGAATTGCAGCGCAAAATGGGGGAATTCGCTATCAAGGCGATTGACTTGCCGCTTTCGGAACGCACCATGTCCGGATTTGTGTTAGGACTTACGGAACGCTCGTACGAACGTATCCGAAAAGAAATGGCTGACTTTTATCGGCGTGTCGTAGCGATTGCGACAGAAGAAGATGAAACGGAACGCGTTTACCGCATGAACATGCAACTGTTCCCGCTGAGTCAACGGCTTGAATCTAAAAAAGAAAAGAAGATTAAAAAGGGAGAACGTAAATGAGGAGGACGAATAGAAATTTAGGGACAAGCCTAGTGTTGGCTTGTACGCTGACTTCTATGGCTTTTTGGGTCGCGTGTTCCAGTTCCGGTGACAAGGATGTTTCTGGCGGCGCCTCGGGAGATATGGGCATTGTCGCGGATATCATTACGGGTGATGCGCAGAAGGGACCGTTCGTGAAGGGTTCTGCCGTGACGGCGCAGGGGATTGATTGCAAGACGATGACGTTGACGGATGAACACTTCGAAGGTGTTGTCAAGAGTGACATGGGCGACTTTGCAATGAAAGATATTGCGCTGTCTTCGTCGTGCGCGGTATTCGAGGTGACGGGACAGTACCGCGATGAACTTACCGGCAAGAAATCGGCAGGAGAGATTACGCTCCATGCGCTGACTAATCTGAAAGACCGCAAGACGGTAAACATCAATGTGCTTACCGAGCTGGAATATGAACGCTTGATGCACCTCGTCACCGAAGAAAAGATGGATTTTGCGGATGCGAAGAAGTTGGCGGAAAAAGAGGTGCTCGCTACCTTTGGTATCCAGGGTGATTTCGATAATTCCGAAGACTTGACAATCTTTGAAAGTGGCGACGGAAATGCGGCGCTCCTTGCGGTGAGCGTGATGATGCAGGCGGAAACGGATGATGCTGGGCTTGCGACGCGCATAGACAAGTTCACGGACTCGTTCGTGGAAACCGGCAAGTGGAAGGACGATGAAACAAAGTCTACAATTGAAAGTTGGCAATTTGCCGCTACGGCCGACGGAACGCTCGATTCGATTCGCAAGAATGTCGAGGGTTGGGGCTATGCTGACGTAGTGCCTGCATTCGAAAAGTATGTGGAAGCTTTCGGGGATACCGTTATCTTGAGTAGCGATAGTGGGGAAGAATCCAGTAGCAGTTCTGCAAGGTCTTCTTCTAGTTGCGAGAAAGATTGTTTTGATTGGAGTGTCCCGAAAGAAGCTTACTTGAATACGAATATCAGTTATGGCGAAATGGTTGATGCTCGCGATGGACAGGTGTATAAAACCGTGAAAATCGGTGAACAGACTTGGATGGCCGAAAACCTGAACTATGCGGATAGCGTTGCAACGCCGAGCCTTTTGGAACGGAGTTGGTGCTATGAAGATGATCCCGAGAAGTGTAATGTGGCGGGTCGTTTATATACCTGGGCGGCCGCAATTGACTCTGTAAAACTTGCGACGGACAAGGATAACCCGCAGGATTGTGGATACGGAAAGGATCCCAGTACGTGTGCGTTGCCGGATAAGTTGCAGGGTATATGCCCGAGTGGTTGGCATTTGCCTGATACTGCGGATTGGAAACGTTTGTTTTCCGAGGTCGGAGGCAAGTCCGTGGCGGGTAAGATGCTTAAGTCAACGATTGGCTGGCGAGCGGATGGAAACGGTATCGATTCGGTCGGTTTCTCTGCGATACCGGCGGGGTACCGGAGTTCTAAGGGTGATTTCTTCTGGGCTGGAGGCTATGCATATTTTTGGATTGCAGAGAAAACGGATTTTGATTGGCGAGAAGTGTATTTGGGGTATAATTATGATAATGAACGAATCTATGATTTTGCCGCTGAAATGGGCAATAGTATCCGTTGCATCAAGAATGATTCCTCTCTCGTGCGCAGTTCCAGTAGTTCTCTTCAGTCATCGTCTTCGACTCCGGTCGAGAACTTGTCTAGCAGTATCGTAATAGAAGATCCCGGCAGTAAGTATGATGCGGCCGCAAATACGCTCAAGGACTTGCGTGACGGAAGAACCTATAGAACGACTAAAATCGGTAGCCAAGTGTGGATGGCGGAGAATTTGAATTATGAAACGCCAAACAGCTACTGCTATAATGATAGTACGGAATATTGCGAAACGTATGGACGTCTTTACACGATTGCTGCTGCTGTAGATAGTATTGGAGTTTTTGGCTCGGCGGGCAAGGGCTGTGGCTTTTATACAAATTGCTCGCTAGAAGGGACTGTGCGCGGAGTTTGTCCGAGTGGTTGGCATTTGCCTGATGCTGATGAATGGAAGGCTCTGTTTATTATAGCAGGGGCGGATGTCAAGGATGAGAATCCGCTCCGTCCGGATATGAATGCACACCGTACTTTTAAGGTCGCTGATAAGCTTATGTCGAAAAGCGGCTGGGGACATGTCAGTTGGAGAATGGGTGATAAGGAGAATATTGGTACGGACGATTTTGGATTCTCGGTATTGCCCGCCGGTCAAAGAATAGGTGGTATTGAACTAGGCTCAACGGCTCCGTCTCTTGGTCCTCTCTACGATGAACCTGGAGGTATGGCGGGATTTTTGTATGTGTACGAGCGCCCTGGCGATTCAACTTTTTATGGCTGGAATTATAATTATGCTTGGATCCTCGCTTATATCGGTTTTTTTGAGGGAGATTACGATGTGGAAATAAATGTGCGTAACAAAGATGATGCCTACTCTGTCCGTTGCGTGATGGATGGCGTCTTTGTTATGCCTAGTTCTAGCAGTACAGCGAAGTCGTCGAGTTCTGCTGATTCTGTTACCGCGCCGCCTGTTTGCAAAACCGATGCTACGGACTCATGTGAGTACGGAAAAATTGTAGATGAACGCGATGGCCGAACCTACAAGACTGTGAAAATCGGTAATCAGTGGTGGATGGCTGAGAATCTGAACTATGAAATGGATAGCAGTTACTGCTATAATGATACTGCAACCTATTGTGATAAATATGGTCGCCTTTACTCGTGGTCTGCGGCGATGAGCGCATGTCCGACGGATTGGCGGTTGCCGAGTACAGATGATTATCAAACATTGAGGGCCCCTATTGGAGGGGAGTGGTATGCGGGTGAGTTGCTTAAATCAACAACCGGTTGGGACTACGGGGGCGATGGTAAGGATAGTTATTCGTTCAATGCGTTACCTGCTGGCTATAAGAATGTCCTTGGTGGGTATGTAGATGAGGGCGAGATAACTTATTTCTGGACATCTAGTGGTATCGATGGAAGATATGCATATAACATACATATGGATATGAGTCGCTCAGCGACTATAGTTAACGAGCACAAAATTGCAGGCAACTCTGTCCGTTGCATAAAAAAGTAGCAGTAAAAAAGACCCCGCTTTTTAGCGGGGTCTTTTTGTATTCCAGGAATACGAATTGTATTCTTAAAATCGTTGAAATTTTAAAAAATTCGCATAAATAGTAAAATTTGAATAAAAATAACGAATTTGTATCCCGTTTGTGACAAATTAGTCTATATTTGTGACCATGAAGGAGATAGTAGAATACACAGATTACCGCAAGTTCATCCAGGATTACTACGATGAACGTAAGCGCACTTCTGCGTTTACTTGGCGAGACTTTGCGCGAGACGCAGGGTTTTCGTCGGCGGTTTATCTGAAGTATGTCTGTGAGGGGAAGAAAAACCTGAGCGTAGGGGCTGCAGGTTCCGTAGCGAGTGCTATGGGGTTGGTGGGGTTCGAACACACGTACTTTGTGCTGATGGTTTCATATGCGCATGCGAAGGGCGACGAGGCGAAAAGAGCCGCGTTCGAAGAACGCTGCGCGTTGGCAAATGCTCACAAGGTACGTGTGCTGGGAGACGAAGAGTTCAAGTATTTCAAGTCGTGGAAAAATCCGGTGCTGCGCGAACTTGCTCCGCACATGCCTGGCGCAAAGCCGCTTGAAATGGCGAAGGCTTGCAAGCAGCCGATTACCGCAGCCGAGGTCTCCGAGACGCTCGACTTTTTGCTGCGTGCCAAGCTCCTCAAAAAAGACAAAGATGGGAATTACCAGCAGACGGACAAGGCGATTTCGATGGGCTCTGTCGATGCCGTGCCGGTGGCCGCGCGCGATTTGCAACGCCAGATGGCTGAATTTGCGGTCAAGGCGCTGAGCTTGCCGCTTTCGGAACGCGACATGTCGGGCCTTACCATGGGAATTACGCGCCGTGCCTACGAACGTATTCGAAAAGAACTTGCTGATTGCCGTCGCCGCATTATGGCTATCGTTACCGAAGACGACGATACGGAACAGGTGTATCGCTTGAACTTGCAGCTGTTTCCGATGAGTGAATGTTTAAAGAAAGACGATAAGGTTGCGCCAAAAAAGGATGGAGATCATGAAGAGTAATTTGTTTGTTTGCTCGTTCGTGGGCGTGCTGGCGATGCTTGCCGCATGTTCCAGCAACGACGAAAAGGATGTCGCGGGCGGCGTTTCGGAAGATGCCGGCTTTGTGGCCGATGTGGCGGGCGTTGCCCAGAAGGGTCCGTTCGTAAAGGGCTCCGCTGTGACGGTACGCGGTATCGACTGTAAGACGCTGGAATTCACGGACCAGGTTTTCGAGGGTGCAATCAAGAGTGACAAGGGCGACTTTGCTCTTGACAGCGTTGCATTGGATACCTCTTGCGCAGTGGTCGAAGTGACGGGTAAGTACCTGAACGAAGTTACCGGCAAGAAGACGAAGGGCGAACTGACGCTCCGCGCATTGACCGACCTCAAGAATCGCGAGAATGTGAATGTCAACTTGCTCACGAACCTGGAATACGAACGCGTGATGTACCTTGTGAAAGAAAAGAACAAGACGCTCGCCAAGGCGAAGACTCAGGCTGAAAGTGAAGTTCTTGCCGCCTTCGATATCAAGGACGAAGTCGATGAATTCGAAAACCTGAATATCTTTGAGTCGGGCGACGGTAACGCGGCGCTCTTGGCCGTAAGCGTGATAATGCAGGGCGATGCCGATGAAACCGCACTTGCCAAGCGCCTCGACAATTTTGACGATTCCTTTGCCGAAAGCGGCGAATGGAAAGACTCCGAAACGAAAAAGGCGATTGCGGAATGGGTTGCGGAAGCTTCGGCAAACGGAAAACTTGATTCTATCCGCAAGAATATCGAAGGCCTGGATTACGCTGACGAAATCCCCGCATTCGAAAAGTACGTTCCCGCTGTAGAACCTGCCGATTCGATCGAAGAAGAATCTTCTTCTAGCGATGAATCTTCGTCTTCTGTCGAAGAGTCGTCTTCCAGCGACGTCATTGCGAGCGAAGCGAAGCAATCCAGTAGTAGCGAAAAGCAGAATGCACGCGACAGTGTTGTAACTTCTAGCAGCAGCGAGGCTGTTGCCGATACAGCATCTTCGAGCTCTGTAGTGCCGAAGGATACAACGCTTCGCGACACCGTTGTTCGCGATACGAGTTCCGTAAAGCCGGATACTTCGGTTGCGAAGGAAGATTCCGTTGTTACAAAAAAAGATACCTCGGGATGTCCTAACACGGAATTCCCCCATGAACTGAATTACTTGCTTGGAAATGACTATGAAATTGCAAGTGCGCGTTGCCCTGGTGATTCCGTAGTCGTGACTTGGAGAACGCGTCACGATGTTTACGAAACGGAATTCTCTGTTCCGAGGACATATACTTTTGCGGCGGAGTTTGAACAGTACTCGACGGATAGCTTGGATCGTTTCAGGTCGGAGTGGCTAGGTAGTGGCTCTGGATTCGAAGTTGGTGGAGAATACGATGAAAGTATAGTGGATTTAGGAAACGAATTGTATGATTATCCGTACGATGAAGAAGATTTGAGCGAGATTGGCGAAACGACGCCTGTGTATTCTTACCGCATGGATCTGAAGAACGCTTCGTATCTTGTCTACGTATTCTCCGTGCCGCAATTGTTGGTGCGTCCAAGTGGATCACGGACAATCCGTTATGGGTTTGTTGTAGAGCTGTCGGCTGTTTATGTGACAAAGTAAAGGACTTCTACCCTAACAAAAGCAGAAAGGTCTCGCAATTTTGCGAGGCCTTTTCTTTTTTTGGGTGAGCGTTCTTCTTTGTATTCTTGGGATACGTGTTTTGTATTCTAAATTGCTTAAAATTTTATAAAATCTTTAAAACTTGTAAAATTTAAAGAAAATGGCTAATTTTGTGTTCTAAATGCTTGAAATGTACCTATATTTTTTGATGTGAGGGATTCAAAAACACTCCAACAAAGAAGGGAAAAATGAAAAATAAATGGTATGAAGTTCTGGGTGCAGGCCTGTTGTCTGTTTCGGCAATGTACCTCTGCACGGCTTTGGTGGTAACGGGCTGCTCTGTTGACGGTGACAGCTTGGATGCTCTCGATGCGAACGAAACTTCCGAAGTCGTGAACCCCAGCTCTGAAGAAGCTGCTTCTAGCTCCGAGAAAAGCGAAAAGGCGGAAGAGCCTTCGGACACCGAAGATGCCTCGAATTCTGCAGACGCTGTGAAATCAGAAAAACCCGCTGATTCCGAAAAGCCTGAAACTTCTGAAGCCGAAGAACCGGTTGAATCTGGCGATGTCACCGCACCTGAAGAACCTACTGAACCGAACAAAGCTGAACCTGAAGAAAAGACAGATCCGGCTGAAACCACAGAACCCTCAGAAGAAAAAACTGAACAGGCTGAACCTTCAAACTCTGAAGAAAAAATCGAACCGATTGAATCTGCTGAGCCTGAATCGGTTGAACTAAACAATGCAAAGGAATGGGAAATCATCAGAGATTCTGTTACGTCTGTAGTGGAGAATAATTCGATTCAATATTTGCATGAAACTCGTTCTTTCAGACTGGATCGCTCCGACAAAATTTTAAGACTTGATGAGTATAGAATGCCTAAGGATGATTTCGTTGCCGAATATCAATATGATGGTTATGATCAGCATTTAACGGATAGGCTTTATGAAGATGAAATTCTGTGGGAAGGTTTTAATTGGACTAATCTCAATAAACCGGAATGCCGCTTTAAAGCAGGATTGGATTCCATATTGGTGGGGACGAATTGGCCGGAGATTTACGTCGAAATGTACGCAATATACGATGTTAGATATTTTTGCCAGTCTCTGGGGCTTGAAGGAAATCTTTCAATATGGATTCCGGTAAGGTATAGGGCAAAACAGGATTAACCTTAAACACTAAAAGAAGGTAGAAAATGAAAAATAAACTTGGAAAAATCACGGCGTTGGCAGCCGTCAGTATGGCTCTGGTGGTAACGGGCTGCTCCAGCGAAAGCAGCAGTGTTGCCGGGGAAGACTCGGAAGAATATATCGAGGACGTGGAATCCGGTGGCGACGAGGGCACTTCTTCGTCTTCGATTGCGGGCAAAGATAAAAAAGGGAAGTCTTCGAGTTCTGAAAAAGCGGATTCTTCTAGTGTCGAAGAATATGCAATTAAGAATATGACTTTAACTGGCGTAGCGCAGAAAGGCCCGTTCGTTGATGGTACGGTTTGGATGGCAGAAGTTGATTGTAATACTCTGAAATGGGTAGACGAATTCTCTCGAAGTGTAGATATACAAACCGACAATGGCGAATACAAAATCGAAGATATCAGCTTTTCTACTCCTTGTGCTATAATTTGGGTTAGAGGCCATTACCTGGATGAGCATGCTGGCGAAAAATCAAAGAAGGAGGTTGAACTTGAAGCGTTTGTGAATCTGACCGAACATGATGCCGTGAACATCAACGTATTCACGGAACTTGAATACAAACGCATGAAGTATCTTGTAAATCAAAAGGGAATGACTGTGGCAAAGGCAAAAGAACAGGCAAAAAAAGAGGTTCTGGCTGCGTTTGGCATCAAAGACGGAGTCGGTGATTTCGTAGACCTGAATATCCTTAAACCTGGTGATGGCAACGCAGCACTTTTGGCGGCGAGTGTGCTCCTGACGGCACAGACGGATCTTGAAAAGAATGCGCATTTGATTTATCGTGTGGACGATATGAAAGAAAGTTTTGTGGAGACTGGCGTATGGGATGACGAAATCAAAACCGATATTGCCAATTGGGCTCATTCCGCCAAAGAAAAGGACCTGTTGGAAAAGGTTCGCAAGAATGTCGCAAAATATACGGATGAAGTTCCGGATTTTGAAAAATATGTAGAAACTTATGCCGAAGCGTTCTATGATCCTGAAAAGGATAAATCGTCTTCGGAAACACCTGTCCATACGAAGGAATGGCAGGAACTTCATGACGTGATTTACCATTTTGTTCTAGAAGAAAATACTCCGGAAACCTTAAAGGAAGATTCTGAACATCGGGTGTATCGGGATGATGAAGAAACGAATGCTGGCGAATATTTGATGGACAAAAAATTGTATCACGAAATGTACGATCACGAAGGCGGGGAAGCGTTGCAACGTCGGCTGATTGAAGATGGCCTTGTATGGGATGGCGATGAATGGGACGACGAACGTTACCCCGGTGTTCATTATGAGGTTTGGATGGATACCCTACTCTTTGGAAATGGTGATATGCATTTGGGGTACAAAGTCCGTTTCACTTTGGGAGAGGGGGCGGATGCAGTAGGACAGGAGATTTATTTAATAGTGGCGGTTAAAACCAATAGGGATGGTAAGCCTTACATTCCCCCGAAAAAAGAAGACGACTAAAACCCTTTTGTCTCCTCACTAAAAAAGAACCCCGCTAGTTTGCTAGCGAGGTTCTTTTTTAAGGGTGGGTGACCGGACTCGAACCGACAACATCCAGAATCACAATCTGGGACTCTAACCAATTGAGCTACACCCACCATGATTGTGAGCCCAAATATAAAAAAGCCACCCCGATTTTCAAGGGTGGCGGTCCAATTTTTTACGAAAAAGCCCGATTTTTAGTCGTTTTTCAGCTTCGAAATGATGCGCAGGTAGTTTGCGCGCTTGAAATCGTTGCGGTGCTCTTCGCAGAAACGGGGGTAAATGTACTGCTTCGGGAACACGCGGATGGTGAACAGCTCGTTGCAGCCTTCGAGACAGCACTTGAAGGTGAGGTCCATGGATTCCGTGTAGTTGTGGCGGAAGATGATATTCTTGGACTCGATATTGTCCACATCCTTCTTCTGCTTCTGGCGCTGCTTGATGTCGCGGTGCAATTCGCAGTACTTGGCGATCGGGTGGCCCCAGAATTCACGGCCGCAGCCGGGTTCCTGACAGACTTTCAGCTTGATACGCTTCTTCTTTTTGTACTTGGGTAATTGCATAAAAACCTCGGTTTAAGGGTAAATATAGTAAAAATTCCAACTAATGCCGATTTTAGGGGCAATTTTGAACTGTTTTGCGGATTTTGGCGTGTATATAAGAGAACCCTTTCTAGAAAAAGAGGCCTTTTATGCCCGTTACAAGAAAATCGAACCGCTGCATTTACCTGTGGATTTTACTCTGTGGCGTCCTTTGGAGCGCCCTGTTCGGCTTGCTTCTGTCGGCCTGCACCTACGATTCCGGTTGGAGTGGGGGCCCGGAGCCGGTCCGCGTTACGTTTTTAGATGTGGGGCAGGGGCTTGCCGTGCTGCTCGAAAACGAGGGGCGGTTTGCCCTGTACGACACGGGACCCGACTCCGCCGGACTGATGGATACCCTTATGGCGAGGGGCGTCAAGTCGCTCGATTGGGTGCTGGTGAGCCACTTTCACAGAGACCACGGTGGTGGCTTTATGGAAATGGGGGCGGCAATCGAGTCGGGGCGGCTCAAGGTCGGGCGCCTTTTGGTGGGGCGGGACACCGCGGTGGGCTTCGTGAGCGATAGCGTTTATAAGGTGGCGCGGCGGTACAAGGTTCCTGTCGATACGCTGGAGCGCGGCGACACGGTGTATTTTGCCGAAGGCTTCAGGCTCGAATGCCTGTGGCCGGTAGGCTACGGGCGTTTTGGTGGAAATCGGGCGAGTGTGGTACTGATGGGTTCGATGGTGGGGCCGCAGGCGGGTCGCGAAAGTGCGTTCCTACTTACAGGCGACCTGGATACCGTCGGCGAAAATCGCCTAATGGAGCTGTCCCGCGATTTATCAGCGGATTTGCTGCAAGTCGGACACCACGGTTCCGCAGGCAGTAGCGGGCTTCAGTTCCTGGCGCAGGTGGCCCCCAAGTATGCCGCTATCGGGGTCGGCAAAAATAACCGCTACGGCCACCCCAAAGAAGAGGTGGTAAACAAGCTCCGCATTGTAACGGGCGATTCGTCGGCAGTGTACCGCACTGACTTGCACGGCAGTTTCAGCTTTGAAATGTGGCCCGGCGTCGGGCTTGTGGTTCCCTGAAATTAATCCCCGAAACCGACGCGGGCTTGGAAGTGGCAGCGGTTGGTGGTGGGGCTCTTTTCCATGTCGGCGTTCATGCCGAAGAATACGGCGTGATGGTTCGTGTCCTTGAATCGGATAATGTTCACGTTCGCGCCGAGCGGTACCTGGTTTACGAAGTTCAGTTGCAGCGAGCGGATGCCGCGTTCCTTGATTTCTTCTTTGCTCAGGCAATCCAGAATCCATTCCACGTAACGGCAGTGGTTTACGTGGTGGTTCAAGTCCAAATCGCTATTGCGGGCATGTTCTGTATAAATTAATTGTGGGTCTTCGCCCATGGGCAGAACCTGTAACATTTCGGGCAGGGCGCTTTTTTCGAGCTGGATGGGGAAGGGGTAAGGGCTGTTGGAAGGTGGCTCGGCGAAGCCGGTCTTCAAGTTTACCAGAATCCAGGACGAGGTGCCTTCGGCCAAGGCGTGCCCCTGGCTATCCACGACGGCGTAGTCCTTCAGGACAACTTTGTCTTTGTAGATTTCCTTGATCCAGGTGGAAACTCTAAGCTCTTCTCCCATGAGCGGCGTGTGATTGATGCGAACCTTCATGCGCGTAATGGCCGAGGTGTAACCGGCCTTGATCATTTGCCACAGGCCAAATCCGTTCCGTTCGGCGTCGGCAATGGCGGCTTCTTCCATGAACTGGAACAGGCGCGACAGTTTAAGCCTGCCGTACTCGTCGCAGTCCGAAAAGCGGACGGTGAATTTGAGGTCTGTGATTTCGCTCATCATTTAGTGCTCCGTTTATCTATTTCCTTTTTTAATTTATAAATTTACAAATATGGATACACCTTTTTTTCGCCCTAGTCATATTCAGATTCCCGCTTTGTCGTCTTATAACGGTGAACTTCGCGTCCCGGGTTCCAAGAGTATTACTAACCGTGTGCTTTTGGTGTCTGCCCTTGCCGAAGGAACCACCCGTTTGCACAACTTGTTGAAGAGCGACGATACCCGTTACATGGGGGAAGCTCTCAAGGCGCTTGGAGTCAAGGCCGATATGACCGAAGATTTTACCGAAGCCGTTATCGAAGGCAACGGTGCCCCTATTGACGCTCCCTCTGTATTGGTAGAAAACGACAACTATGTGGCGGGCCTTTACCTGGGCAACGCAGGCACGGCTATGCGCTCCTTATGTGCTGCCTTGGCTCTCGGTCGCGGCGTATTCCACCTGAGTGGTGAAGAACGCATGAAGGAACGCCCTATTCGCGACCTGGTAGATGCGCTCCGCATGCTGGGCGCCGATATCGACTACATGGAAACGGATGGGTTCCCGCCTGTGTGCATTAACGCCCACGGCCTCAAGGGCGGTTCTGTCACGGTTCGCGGCAATATCTCTAGCCAGTACCTGACGGCGCTCCTGATTTGCGCCCCCTATGCGGAATCTCCGCTCCACATTCATGTGGAAGGCGAACTGATTTCTGCTCCGTATATTTTGCTCACGCTCGATGTCATGAAGCATTTCGGCATCGAAGTCAAGCATGCCGACCTTAAGGATTTTTATGTGCCCAAGGGCGTTTACAAGTCTCCGGGCGACTACATGGTAGAAGGCGATGCAAGCTCTGCCAGTTACCCCTTGGCCGCAGCGGCCATTGTGGGCGGCAGGGTGCGTGTGCTCGGCGTGGGTTCCGAATGCCGTCAGGGTGACATCGCCTTTGTCGAAGTCATCAAGAAAATGGGTGCGACGGTCACCATGGGCCCCGACTGGGTGGAATGTGTTGGTCCTGAAGGCAAACTTAAGAGCCTCGGCGAATTCAACGCCATCGAAATTCCCGATGCGGCCATGACGGTGGCGGTACTCGCCCTGTTTGCTGACGCCCCCATGACCATTTCGGGCATTGCCAGCTGGCGAGTCAAGGAAACGGACCGAATTGCGGCCATGGCGGCTGAACTCCGCAAGGTGGGCGCCGAAGTCCGCGAAACGACGGATTCCATTACGATTACGCCTCCGGAACACTTGCAGCCAGCAACCATCGAAACCTATAACGACCACCGCATGGCCATGTGTTTTAGCCTGGTTGCCTTGGGCGGCGTCCCCATCAAGATTATGGACCCCGCCTGCATCAACAAGACTTATCCGCGCTACTTTGAAGACTTTTTGAAAATCGCTCAGTAACTAACGAATGGTTAATTAGTATCTTAGAATAGAATCCATGAAAAAGCATATTTTCGGCATCGCCCTGTTTTTGGTGAGTCTCGCCCTGTGCGGGACCGCTCAGGCTGTACCGGAACTGAGGGCCATGCCGACGCCCCCCGATACGCTGGTGCTTTGGGTCATGGATCAGGATATTAATGCGGGTACGGCGCTTCAAAAGTTGATGAAGAAGTACACGCGCCAGAGCGGGATTCCTGTCAAGATTCGGTTCCTGGATTGGGGCTCCGCTTTTGCCGAACTCAACAAGGTGCTTGTGAATGAGGCGGGCGAGGGTAACGACTACCCGGATGTGTTGCAACTGGGCTCGACCTGGGTGCCCTACTTTGCCAAGGCCGGCTTGATTAAGCCTGTTGACGAAATGATAGACGCGGTCGATACCAGCCGTTTTTATCCCGAGGCAATGAAGTCTGCCCATATCGGCCGCGATTCCGTGGTTTATGCAATCCCGTGGTTCCTGGATATTCGTGGGTTCTTTGCCAACGAACGCATCTGGCTTGAACTGGGCCTTCACGATTCCGAAATCGAAACTTACCCGAAGTTCTACGGTGTTCTGCGTGCCATTTCAGAAGCGAAGGTCGCCAACCGACAGGGTGTGGAGGTTGCTCCTTTTGAATTCGGTGTCAAGGAGGACTGGACCGGTTACCAGCAGATGTCTCCCTTCCTCTGGAATTTCGGCGGCGATTTTGTGGTAGAAACCGAAAAGGGCTACCGTAGTGCCTTGGCGGATTCCTTGACGCTGGTGGGACTTCGCCATTACCTGAAATTGCTCCGCGACCAGGAACTTTCTCCGAATAACTTGAAAGAAAATTCGGCGCAAAGTGCAGACCGTTTTGTGCGTGCCGAACAGTTGATCATCTTTGGAACGTCAGAACTGATTCGCAAGATTGAATTCGATACCGATTTGGGCGGCTTGATGGATAGCCCCCTTGCCAAAGACGGTATTATTACCGTTGCCGGTCCCAAGGGACCCTTCGGAAATCATAGCTTCGTGGGTGGCAGCCATTTGACGCTCCCGAAGAATGCGAACCCCATCAAGCGCAACAGCGCCTATGACTTGTTCCTGTTCATGCTCCGGGCCGACAATATCGACTATTATTCCAGACAGTGCGGTTTTATTCCTCCTGACAGGGGACTGATTCGTATTTGGATGCAGGATCCCCGCTATAATCACTTGATCGAGGGACTTGAAAATCACGGCCGCAGCACCCAGAACATTCCGGAATGGAGTGAAATCGAAATGTCGGTAAACGGCATGGTGTCTGCCATTGCGGCAAGCTTGCTGAAAAACGCTCCCGATGTAGATGACGAAATTGCCCGCTTTGTATTTGACACCCACCAAAAAATCAACAGCATTCTTGGCTACAACAGCCCGGAGACCGTTGCGGCAGTAAAGGAACGCGTCCGTAAGTCGTTGCTGCAGCCCGTGGACGAATTTAAGTACGCAAAGGGTTTGGGTGTCGTTAAAGGGGAGTCGGAATGGAGCATTCGCCTTATTGTGGTGATTTCTCTTGGAGTGCTTGCGGTGGCCATGATGCTTGTTTACGCATTCCGCATCCGTAAGCACTAGACGAAATTTTGAGAATGATAATGCGTAAAATTTTTTGCTTAGTTTGTTTGCTTTCTACAATCGCCTTGGCTCAATTTGGACTGGATTCTTTCCAGATGTATGTGGACTCTGTGGTGCCGGGCTCCCGCTACGGGCTTTCCATTCGTTCCGTCAAGACGGGCAAGGAACTGGGGAATATCCGCGGCGTCGAAAAGTTTACGCCGGCCAGCACCCTTAAAACCCTTACTACGGCGGCTGCCGTTCATTATCTGCCGCTGGATTACGCTCCCAAGACAGATGTTTCTCTCAACGGTAGCGTGCGCAAGAAGACTTTTATCGGAACGGTCAATGTTCGCGGTGGCGGTGATCCGAATTTTTCGGGCCGTTACTATGCCGACCCCTTCCATATCATTTATGCCATGGCCGATTCTATCCGCGCTCTGGGCGTAGATTCTATTTCGGGCAAGATCAGCTTGGATTCCAGCTACTATAAGGGCCCATGGCGTGCTGAACACTGGCGCAAGAATTTTTATGATGCCTGGTACGGTGCCGAAGTGGCTCCCCTTAGCTTTAATGACAACTGCACCATGATCCGTTTTAAGCCGGGCCCGAAGGTGGGTGACCCTGCCCGCGCCGAAATTTTGCCCGATGTGGGTTATGTTGTCTTGAAGAATGAAATGGTGACGGTGCCGGGTAAAAAGCGTAAGTGGACCTGGGCCCTGGATTCTGCAAAGCCTGAAATTACCATTGGCGGTGCCATCGGCATCGGTGTAGATTCCAGTCAGCTGGTGCTTCCGGTGCGCAATCCGATTGCCTACTTTAAGGCGGCCCTCATTTATGCCCTTAAGGAACGTGGAATTGCCTTTGCAGAAAAAAAGGATGTTCCTGACGGAATCCAGATCGCTTCTTACACTTATTCGGCGGCGCCCTTCTTGAGTATTCTCGATGAAATCAATCAGCGCAGCCAGAACCTGCATGCCGAAACAATCTTCCGCAACTTGGGCGCTCAAAAATCGGGCGTAGGCAGTGTCGAAACTGGCCGTGCCGCAGAAATGAAGTTCCTTGCCGAAATGGGAATCGATTCCACTGATTTTGAAGTGTGGGACGGTTGCGGTCTTTCGCCTAAGAATAAGGTGAAGCCTTCTACCGAGACGAATCTGCTGGCGAAGATGGCTCGCCACCCCAAGGGTCGTTTTTATATCAATAGCTTTGCGGGTCCGGGAATCGGTACCGGCGGCAAGCGCATGCTGGATTTGTCCTACCCCTGGCTAACCCGATTCAAGACGGGCTTTATTGGCGAAGTGCACGGCCTGGTGGGTTATATTTATACGCTCGATGGCGATACGCTTGCGGTGGCCATGTACTTGAACGAGACGGGTAGGAATTCGGATGCCCAGCTGAAAGATGTGTTGGATACCTTGTGGAGCCGGCTGGTGTACCGTACCAACGACAACTACAGCTCTCTCATGAAAATGAAGCAGATGTGGCTTGCGGCCCAGAATGTGGCTGGCCTTACCGCAAGACTGGAATACTTCTCGCGTATGATGAAGGGAACTCCTTACAAGCTTGGCCCCATGGGTGAAAGCTACGTGGATCCCATCGAAAACAAGCCGCTGGTGTACATGGATTCTGTGGACTGCGTGACGTATCTGGAACATGTACTTGCCATGGCCATTGCGCCTAGCGAAAATGAAATCTTTAACACGTTGCAGAAAATCCGCTACAAGGGTGGCAAAATCGGTTATGTGAATCGCAAACATTACCTGTTAGCCGACTGGGTGGGCGAGGGCAAGTATGCCCGCGTGATGCAGGTGCCGGGCGATACGGTGGTAAAGCGCACCATGCCCAAGTTGGAATTTTTCAAGTCGAAAAAGATTAAGTACGATACTCCGGATTCTCCGATGGATTTGCGCTACCTGCCCTACAATCGCGCTGTGGAACTGGCATCTAAGCCTTATGCAGGACCGTTGATGGTGACGGGTGTGGCCTTTGTTGCCAATATGGATAATTTGGATGCGACCCATACGGGCTTTGTCATTTTCCGTAATGGAGAATTCCCTGTCCTCCGTCACGCCGCTTGGAAAAAGCAGGTAATCGAACTCCCGCTGAAGGATTATCTGGCGAGCCGCAAAGGCAAGCTCCCCGGCATCACTCTGTTCGAATTCCTGAAGCAATAATTCAACGAGAGCTCGCAGCGTGTCATCCTGAGCGGAGGGCGAAGCCCGGAGTCGAAGGATCTATTCCCCTAAATCAAACGCAAGGATAGCGACGAGTTCATGCTCGCCGCCTTCATCGCTCGCAGGCCCCTTTTCAAAAAGGGTCCATGCGTCCGGCATCCATCCGTATGCCGCCATCGTCAGTTCCTTGCCGATGGCGATTTCGGCGGCTTCCACATCTTCCCAGCGCACGGGGCCAGCGGGCGCCTTGTAGTAACGCAGCATTCCGAGCGCTTCCATCGATTCGGGGTAATTGTCTACCAGTTGGTAAACGCAGTCCTTGTAGCTTTCGCCCTTCAGGCGAATCACGCGGTAAAGCCGCTTGTGGCCTAGGAACTTGGAAAGGTCGCCGTGGTGAACGTCAATCTTGGAGCCTTGCCCGAAAAACGTCATGAGCTCGCGGAAAATTTCCGAATCCTCTTCCATAAACGGGGAGAGTTTTTTAATCAGTGCGTTAACTTCGTTTGCGAGCATGTTTAAATAATAGATATTTGCGCCGCCCCTACTGAATTTTTTATTTTTATCTCTATAAAAAAGAGGCTTCAAAATGAAAAACGTAGTTCTTCTCGGTGCAACCGGTTCTATCGGTACTTCTAGCGTCGATGTCATTCACCAGCATTCCGACATTTTCAATCTTTACGCCGTTGCGGCCAACAGCAGTGTGGCGAAGGTTGCCGAAATTGTGCGCAAGTACAAGGTAGAACGCGTGTGCATGTTCAACGAAGCTGCCGCCAAGGAACTCGAAAAAGAACTTGGCATGAAGGTGCTCGCCGGCATGGAAGGCCTTTGCGAACTCGCTGCTGACCCGAAGGCCGACATCATCATCAACTCGCTGATGGGTGCTGTGGGCTGCCTCCCGACCATTACCGCTATCGAACACGGCAAGCATGTGGCTCTCGCCAACAAAGAAACCATGGTCATGGCTGGCCCCGTGATTTGGGACAAGCTTGCTGAAAATCCGAAGTCCTTCATCACGCCGATTGACTCCGAACACAGCGCTATCTTCCAGTGCCTCGAAGGCGGCAAGCGCGAACATGAAGTGGAATTCCTTGAAATTACGGCTTCCGGTGGCCCGTTCCGCGAATGGCCGATTGAAAAGTTTGAAAACATCACCGTGGCCGATGCCTTGAATCACCCGGTGTGGAGCATGGGCAAGAAGATTACCATCGACTCTGCTTCCATGATGAACAAGGGCCTCGAAGTTCTCGAAGCTCACTTCCTGTTCCACATTCCGTACGACCAGATCAAGGTAGTGGTCCACCCGCAGTCCATGGTGCATTCGCTGGTGCAGTTCCGCGACGGTTCTCTGATGGCGCAGCTCGGTGCTCCTGACATGCGCATTCCGATTCAGGTGGCGCTCACGTGGCCCGACCGTCTCAAGCTCGATACCAAGCGTATCGACCTGCCGACGCTCGCGAAACTGACCTTCTTCGAACCGGACTTCAACAAGTTCCGCTGCCTCGCCCTTGCGTTCGAGGCGGGCCGCCGTGGCGGTATCGTGCCTGCCATGATGAATGCTGCAAACGAAGTGCTGGTGGATGCCTTCCTTAAAGGTAACCTCAAGTTTACCGACATCCCGCGCCATGTGGAAACCATTATGGCCGGTGCCCCGAACGTGACCGGTCACCTGACGCTTGACCAGGTTCTCGAAGCCGACGCCGAAGCCCGCCGCCTGACGCTCGACCTGATTAAGTAAGTTGTAGTCATATACAACGAATTTTAGAGCCGCCCGGAAAAGGGACGGCTTTTTTTGATTATATTATTTTATAGGCATTTTGCCTGTTTGGAAAAGGATTGAGTATGAACAAAATTATAGCAGTCGCATGTCTTGCTGTAGCCGTTTCGGCGTTCGCCCAGGGCTTTGGCGGCCAGCAGGGTAATGGCAAAATAGAGTATTCCGAAAAGTTCGCTGATCTGAACTACGCGGGCGACGAAAAGGCCTACCATACACTGGACATCTACTTGCCCAAAGAAACGAAGGATGCTTACCCGGTGGTGATTCACACTTACGGTAGTGCCTGGAGTATGAACAATATGAAGGGCTCCGCGGATTTGAATACCATTTGTGCGGCACTCCTGAAAGCGGGGTATGCTGTAGTGACTCCGAATCACCGTTCTGCAAGCGATGCCATTTACCCGGCGCAGTTGCATGATCTTAAGGCCGTAGTGCGCTTTATTCGCGGTAATGCGGCGAAATACAAAATCGATACATCGTTTATCGCTATGTCCGGATTTTCGTCGGGCGGACATCTCTCCAGTTTGGTCGCTACAACCTGTGGCTTGAAAGAAGGCAAGTCCGGTTCTGTAACGGTGGACTTGGTGGGCTCCCTAGGGGAGTTCACCAAGTTCAGTAGCTGTGTTGATGCAGCTTCGCTTTGGTCTCCGCCGACTGATATTTACACGATGAATCCTATCAATAATTTTATGGGCCACGGAACCTACGAAGGTGCCTTTATCGGTGCCGAGCGCGAAGGCAACAAGGATAAATGGATGGTTGCCAGTTCGCCCTACTATGCGAGCGAAGACGATCCTCCAACCATAATGTTCCATGGGACGAAAGATCAGATTGTGAATCTGGAACAGAGTGAGGAACTTTACGATTCCCTGAAAAAATACAATGTGGTGACTGAACGTATCGTGGTAGAGGGCGGAACCCATGGCGGCAGCGAAATGTATGTCGACTCAACCTTGAGCAAAATGGTAGAATTCTTTAACACGGCTCGTGCAAATAAGCTTGCCTCTATAGATACTGTGGGTGACACAACATCAACGGACTCCGTGAAGGTTGATTCCTTGAAACAGGATTCATCGGCGACGGATTCCCTGACTCGCCTGCCCAAGGATTATACTCAGTTGGCTAAGGTCGGCTTGATCGGGAATAAACTGGTGGCCTATGGAATAGGGGAATTTCGTTTTGCCATCGTCTCCATGAACGGGGCGGTTGCTTGGCGAGGCTCGTTTAGGGGCTCCCTAGATTTGTCTGCGCTGCCTTCCGGGAATTACGCCATTGTTGTAACATTCCCATCTGGAATACAAAAAAGCCTAAAATTCGCAAAAAAATAGAACAATGGGTACACGTGTATCCATTTTTTCGCGTAAAAGGACTCTTTTACGCGTTTTTTGGGGTATATTTGTAAAAAAATAAAAGGAGTGCTTGAGATGCTCAAATTTGGTTTAAAGCAGTATATACCCCTTGCTGCAATTCTTTCATTTGCAACGGTTGCTTCTGCTGCCACGGCTTACATTAACCAGGTGGGCTATCGCCCCGGCGACGCAAAAGAAATTGCCCTGGTAGATGGTAGTGGCAATGTGGAAATTACCGATGCGACGGGTGCTATCGCTTTGACGGCGACTCCTTCGGCTGTTTCGAATTGGGTGCCCAGTGGGCAAAATGTGCAGCTGGTCGACATCTCGGACTTGAAAACTCCGGGCACTTATTCCATTAAGGTGGGTGGCCAAGTTGTTCGTTCCGATTTGAAGGTTGCTGATAAAACCTATGAAGACGTGGTCAAGGCGTCTTTGAAGTGGTATTACTACCAGCGTGCATCCATGGCCCTTGATGAAACTTATGCGGGACAGTGGAAACGTGCTGCTGGCCATACCAATGCCAGCGTGCAACTTCACAATTCTACAGGCGAATCTGGAACAATCAATTCGACAAAGGGCTGGTACGATGCTGGTGACTACGGTCGCTATATCGTGAATTCGGGCATTACCACCTACACGCTCCTTTCGCTTTACGAACATTTCCCCAATTATTTCAATACGCTCAAGTGGAACATCCCGGCTGAAGGCTCTCTCCCGGACCTGCTTGTCGAAATCAAGTATAACCTGGATTGGATGCTTACCATGCAGGCTTCCGATGGCGGCGTGTATCACAAGTTGACCTCTCTCGGCTTCCCGGGAGACGTGATGCCTGCGAACGATACCGATCCGCTTTATGTAATCGGTAAGGGCACTGCTGCGGCATTTGACTTTGCGGCTGTGATGGCAACGGCGGCCCGCGTGTACAAGCCCTTCGATGCCGCGTATGCAAGCAAGTGCCTTGAAGCCGCCAAGAAGGCATATGCCTGGGGTGCCCAGAACCCGAATAAGGCTTACCACAACCCCACCGGCGTGCAGACCGGTGAATATGGCGACAACTGGCTGGAAGATGAAAAGCTGTTCGCTGGTTCGGAGCTTTTCATTTCTACCGGCGATGCGACTTACAAGCCCAATGACGCCTCGGCAAATATCCCCAGCTGGGCTGATGTGGGTGGTCTCGCTACCTACGGCATGGTGACCCATGCCCCTGAATTTGGCAATGTTGCCCAAGCTGCAAAGGATAGCTTGCTTAAGGTGGCTGATGACTTTGCGGCCCGTGCACAGAAGGGTTTCGGTGTCGTAATGGCCAAGGATGATTTTGTGTGGGGCTCCAATGCCGTGGCTGCCAACCAGGGCGTTTGGCTGTTGCATGCCTATTACCTGACGGGAGAAAAGAAGTATTACCAGGCTGCAGTCAAGGTTCTTGACTACTTGCTGGGCAAGAATCCGCTGGATATGTCTTTCTTGACGGGTTATGGTACAAAGACCCCGATGAAACCGCACCACCGCCCCAGTACTTCTGATAAGGTGACTCCGCCGATTCCTGGGATGTTGGTGGGTGGCCCGCAGCCCGGTGGCGAAGATATTCCTAAAGATATGTCGAAAAAGGAATCTTGGGAATGCAATGATTACCGAACAGGCTATGCTGCAACTTCTTATATCGACAACAATTGCAGTTATGCCACCAACGAAGTGGCTATCAACTGGAACGCTCCCTTTGCCTACCTTGCCGGTGCTATCGAAGCAATCAACCACGGCTATGCCCCGAGCTTTGCTGCCGCAGGCGTTGCCCGTACCGCTGCAATCAAGCCTGTTGTCGCTCGCAAGGCAAATGTGAAGCAGGGCCCGCAGCTCCGCTTTGCAGACCAAATGCTCTATGTCGAAAAGAACGGCAAGCGTTTCAACCTGAATGGCCACAGAATCAAGTAAAAAGTTACTATGAAAAATCGTTTTGTTGTTGCTGCCTTGGCGGGGCTTTCTCTGGGTTCCGCCGCTTTTGCCGCCCAGAATGTCATCAAGGTCGATGACTTGCATCCGGGTGTCGTCATCAATAAAGAAAACATGATGTCTGCGGACTTGGCGATTTGGAATCCGCCGAGCCGCTATTACGATATGACGTCTGCACTGGTCGATGGCGGTTACACATTGTTCCGATTCCCCAACGGGTCGCTTTCCAATGATTACCACTGGAACGGTATCGGTAGCTACGATAGCACGGGCCTCTGGACCGCTGACGAGAACAAGTGGGCTCGCGGTTTCTTGGGCGAAACGATTTACCGCGGCACCACCAAGGACAACTACGGCTTTGTGCGCCGCAGTCACCTGGCAGACGGCAACATGGAAACCATGTGGTGGGGTGAAATCCTGGACCCGGTGGACCCGCCTTGGGTCGTGGTGGAATTTCCCGAAAAGGTCGATGTCGATTCGCTGGAAATCGATTGGGGAACGCTTCGCCCGAAGGCTTTTGAAATTGCCTACTGGACCGAAGATTACGCTGAATATCCGGGCGTGCACCAGGCTCTCGAAAATAAGCTGAAACTTGAAAAAGTGGTCAAGGTGAATGGCGCTTCGACCAAGTACAAGTCTAAATTCCGTACCCGCTACGTGGCCATTCGATTCAAGACGACGGATTTGCCGGGCAAGGGCGTGCAGATTCGCGAAATGAAGCTTTATAGCGGCGAAACCGACCTGCTCGGCGGCAATAACTACAAGTTCTACGCCATGTCGACCCGCAACGGCGACAAGGCCCGCACCGACTGGACCGACATCAAGTGGGATTTTGAAGAATTCATGAAGTACATCAAAATGCTCCCGAACGCAAAGGCTGTGATTTGCGTGAATGCAGGCACGGGTACTTCGAAGGAAGCTGCCGCCTGGGTGCGTTATGCAAATAAAGTAAAAGGCTACAACATTAAGCAATGGCAAATCGGCAACGAACTCGACGGCGAATGGGAAGAATCCGGCCCGATTTCGGCAAGGCATTACGCGGCGCGTTTTCTGGAATACGCCCGCGCCATGAAGGCGGTGGATTCGACCATCATTCTGCACGGCCCGCTGTTCAGCACGCACAAAATGCAGCAGAAGGGTGCCGGCTTGCTCGATGGCAAGTACTGGATGGAAGAATTCCTGCGCATTGTGGGCGAGGCCGAAAAGAAGGATGGCAAGCGCTACCTCGACGTCGTCGACTTGCACAATTACCCGTACTGGACGCCCAACGAACCGAAGCCTGCCGAAATGCTCAAGGCCATGCTCGACGTGGGCCCGAATATGGATACGCTCAATGTGTGGATGAAACGCCATCTCGAGGGCG
This sequence comes from Fibrobacter sp., assembly GCA_017530965.1. GTDB lineage: Bacteria > Fibrobacterota > Fibrobacteria > Fibrobacterales > Fibrobacteraceae > Fibrobacter. Next base: position 41,088 of record JAFXLS010000156.1, on the reverse strand, counting down.
AACGCGGCGTGTTCCTTTCGGAATTCAGTACCTGCGTGCAGGGCTTTAGCCTGCTTATGGATTACCCGCAGGCTTCTGCCGTGGCGAGCATTTTTGCTCAGCATGCCATGCGATTTGGAAATCGCTTGCAGGTGCTCCCGTGGGATGCTTTCGGTAACTTGTTTAAAGGCCCCGATGATACTTGGGGCACGATCAGTATGACCGCTCTTCTTAAAGAAGGCTCCTGGAATTATTGGAAGTCCCTGGAACCGACCGCGGAATATTATGGCCTCTACATGACCTTCAAGGATTTCCTTGAAAATGGCTATGCGGTGTTGCCAGTAAAAAGCACGAGCCCCGACGTAGAGGCGTATGCGATTGGCAAGGGCGATTCTGCCCGCGTGATGATTGTGAACTTGTCGGATGCTCCGCAGGTGGTGCAGATTGACCGCGCAAGCGTCAAGGGCAATTCTAAAGAAGTCGGCAAGGGCGATCTTGTTCGTACGCAGGTCGAAATCTTTGGCGAAAATCAGTTCAAGTGGATGGGCACTTCGCAGAATGCGTATCCGTATCCGAAAATGGGCCCGAGCGGTCGCCGCATTAACCCGAGTAAGAGCAAGGACATTACGGTGCCGCCGTTTGGGCTCGCTGTTGTACAAATTAATCCGCAAGTGACTTCGGGCGAGGCTGCCGCAGAACCCAAGGTGTTGGCGGCGGCTCTTGAAAAGAAGGTGCTCCTTGCAAGTGATACGCTTGACCTGTTTGGAACGGTGGTTCAAGAAAACGGTCAACTGATCGGAAGTGTGCTCACGATTCCTGAACTAGGAATTTCAAAGGTGATTGCTCCCGATGACGGCAAGTGGAATGCTTCTATTGAAAGTTTCCATGTCAAGGTGCCTTTCCCGGCCAATGTCAAGCTGGGCCCGGCGACTGCCGTGTTGAAAATTTCCGGTCTTGGTCAAAAGTCGACGGTGTTCAAGATCTCGTTCCGTATTCGCGGTGCCTACCGCACCACCAGCGTGATGCAGAACTTTGATAACGGCCTCGATGCCGTCGATTGGTTCCCGGTCGCAAATGGAGATAATGCAACGACTATTGGCGCGAAAGTCTTTAACGGAGCGCCCCCGCATGGCGGCTTTATCCGCCACGACTTTATGATTGAACAGCCGCCTGCACAGGGCTGGCCGAACTTTGCCGGCGCCTACTACGTGATTCCCGAAGAGGTTCACAACTCGGTGGGCATCGTGTTCGACTACGCCACAAACCACAGCAATCCCGATGGCTACTTTGAAGTGCAAATCGCGAGCAATCAGGTTAAGGATTACGATGAATTCATGGTGCGCCTGAAAAACACCCACGGCAGCTGGGTCCGCGATACCCTCATTTGGGAAAACATGAAGCAAGAAGGCTGGGGCAAGACGATCCCGCAGCTGGACCCGAAGCAAATCAAGAACTTCTCGTGGCGTGCCCGTTACAGCGGTACAGGCTACATTAGCCTCGACAACATTTACCTGTTGCAAGAAGACGGCACCGAAGTCCCGATGCCCCGCGGCCTGCGACGACTGCGGTAAAGTTGCCGTAAATTTTGAGCATTGATATTCCCGATATCAATGCTTTTTTTGTATATTGTTGTCGATGTTAGCTAATCCCGCTGACCGAGGCGTACGCATCCACGGGCGGGAACATTCCTACTCGCAGTCGTAGATCCGGTTTTGACGGAAGCGAAAGCCCTGGCCTTGGAAAACCCATGCGGAATGCGCTGCGATACATATACCGACTCGCTTAGCGATCGGCTTCAAATAAAACAACCATCATTTAAACAACGCTCGTGTATGTTTTGTAACGTACGCGAATAAACTGCTGTAAAAAGCAAAGGCTTCTTTATGAATAAAGAACAATACGCAGGCATGCTTAAGGAAATCTGTGACATTCACAAGCAAGAAGGTGATGTTGCCGCTTGCATTGCGAAATATAATAACCTTTACAAATATGTTTATCTCTATAACGATTCCATATTCAAGTTGCTTTTTGGATCCCCTGATAATGAATCGATTGCGGTGGATTTTCTCAATGCGGCGCTTCATCTTTATGGCAGTGACTGTATTGAACATCTTTCTTTTGTAAATGCAGAACTTCCTGCTGCATTTAACAAAAAAATCGCTTCGGATGTTGTGGCGAAGGATCAGCGTCTTGATCGTATTGTGTTGGAAGTTCAACATGTAGAGGATGAAACATTCAATGGACGTTTGGTTTATTATGCGGCAAAGCATACGATTGCCAATCTTGTAAGGGGACAGCACTACAACTTGAGAAATCTGAATCTTATCAGTCTTCAGATGTTTGACGCTTTCCCTAAGTCGGACAATTATCTGCATACGATACGACTCAAAAATCAGGAAAATGAAGAATTTTTCAAAAAGCAGACCATTACCCTTGTTGAGGTGCCTAAGTTTTTGAAGGGTAAATATGCTTCTGATAAGAGCTATTTTGCTCAGTGGCTTCGAGTTCTTGATGGGCTGAATAATGAGTGCCCTGTGTCTGTGCCAAGGGACTCGCAGTTTGCCTTGTTGCAAGAAAAAGCAAAATTATGTAATTTTACAGAGGACTATCTTGTAAGTGAGGCTATGAAAATGAGCGACCACGATTACGAACTCTATGTAGAGAAAAAACATGCTCGAGCCGAAGGCCTTGAAGAGGGCCGTGCAGAAGGCCGCGTCAAAGAACGTCGAGAAATGGCTGCAGCCATGCTCGCAGAAGGTGATTCCGTCGAAAAGGTCGTGCGCATCTCTAAGCTTTCTGAAGAAGAAGTCCTTGCGATAAAAGCTAAGCTTGGAAAATAACCTTTAAATAGTTCATGACGGCCCGGTTCAACCGGGTTTTTTTCGTTTTTACAAAAGTTTTACAAAAAACTTGGCTTCGGTTGCCTGAAAAAAGCGTGTTAAGAAAGAGGGGGTATTCCATAACTTAACACGAAAGGAAAAACATGCTTAATAATGCTAATCGAAACAAAAAGTATATTGTCACGAATGAACTGGGCGAGGAATTCCTGCTGCCCAACTATTCTGAGACCTTCCGCATCCTGATGGATGACAAGGACACCATCCGCGATGTGCTCAACAGTTTGCTCCAGCTGGATCATGACCACGAAATTACGGATCTCGAATACGAATTCGAGAAACCCATCGACATATTCATGCCGGAAGACGATCCCTCGCGTCTCGACGTGTGGGTCTCGACCAGAGACAATCGGTACCTGAACATTGAGCTCCAGAACAAGGTGCACTCGTTCCTGTTCGATCGAATGCAGATTTACAATGCGGACCTTACCTTGCGCGGTAAGTACGAGTACAACCGTTCGGAACGGTTTAAGAACCTGTCGGAAGAAGAGCGTAAACGCCGCTACTATGAACTTCCCGAAACGGTTTCCATTTGGCTCTGCAATTTCCCGATTCTCAAGTCGAAGGATATCTTCAAGGACATTTGGTCCGTCTATAGCGAGTGCGACGTCAGGACGGGAAATGCTCTACCGCTTTTCCCGAAAAATAAGTATATTGTTATTGATCTGCCTAACTTCGTGCGGTTGCGCAAGGGAGTTGGCTCCCGCGAGGATTTCTGGCTCCGGCTCATTTCGAGAGGCCCGCTCCAGGTTCCCTCAACTGAGGACCCGATCTTCGAGGCCGCCCGCAACCGTCTGCGCGTTAGCCGCGTAAAACCTGAATTTTTGAAAGCATTGGAGGCAAACATGTTCGATCGTCACGAATACGAAGTACTTGAAGCGGATGCCTTCTTCAAGGGCGAAGCCTGCGGCGTTGAAAAAGGCATCGAAAAAGGAGTTAAGCAAGAACGCGAAAAGAACGATGCGCAAAAATTGAAAATGGCTGAATATTTCCGTTCTAAAGGCATTCCGGAAGAGATCATCTCTGAAGGGTTGGCCCTCAAATAATTCCCGATTTCAGCCCCGAAAGGGGCTTTTTTCATTATACAACCCTCCCCCTAAAAATTCCTCCCTAGACCACGTTCTATGGTCTGTATTATATATCCATATATTTCTATGGTTATACTCTTGTAAGATTAATGTAAATTGTTAAATTATGTTGAAATTTTACTAGGAAAAGCTGGATTTGTGATGAATCTCGCTCAATCGGTTTGAGCAGCGGACTCATCACATTGGATTTGTAAAATTATGTTAGATAAGAACTCAAAGATTTATGTTGCTGGTCACCATGGCTTGGTCGGCTCTGCCATTTGGAACAACCTCAAGTCCCGAGGGTACAACAACCTCGTTGGTCGCACCCACAAGGAACTTGACCTTACTGACCAGTATGCCGTCAAGAAGTTCTTTGACGAAGAAAAGCCGGATGCAGTGGTGCTTGCTGCAGCGTTTGTTGGCGGTATTATGGCGAACTCTCTGTATCGTGCCGATTTCATGATGATGAACATGAAAATCCAGTGTAACGTGTTCAGTGAAGCCTATGCCCACAATGTGAAAAAGTTCCTGTTCCTGGGATCCACCTGCATTTATCCGAAGAATGCTCCGCAGCCCATGAAAGAAGATGCGCTTCTCACGAGCGAACTGGAGTACACCAACGAGGAATATGCCATTGCAAAGATTGCAGGCCTCAAGATGTGTGAAAGCTACAACCTGCAATACGGCACGAACTATATCGCCGTGATGCCGACGAACCTTTATGGCCCGAACGACAATTTTCACTTGGAAAATAGCCATGTGATGCCGGCCATGATGCGCAAGGTTTACCTGGCGAAGCTTATCCATGATAACGACTGGAAGAGTATCAAAGTCGATATGGACAAACGTCCTGTCGAGGGCATTAACGGCAATGCCTCGCAAGAAGAAATCTTGAAGGTTCTCGCCAAATATGGTATTGAGAATAACAAGGTGACTCTTTGGGGAACTGGTAAGCCACTCCGCGAGTTCCTGTGGAGCGAGGACATGGCCGACGCCTCGGTTCATGTGCTCTTGAACGTAAACTTCAGCGATATTATTGGTATTGAAAAGTACTCCAGCGTGCACTACGGCGCAAGCGTAGATGGTGCCGTGGATCGTAATCACAGCGCAGGACGTGGCGGCGCCATCCCGAAACTTGGCGAAATCCGTAACTGCCACATCAACGTTGGCACTGGCAAGGAACTCACCATTCGTGAACTTAGCGAACTTGTCGTGAAGGCGGTCGGCTTCGAAGGCGAGGTCGTGTTCGATGCAAGCAAGCCCGACGGCACACCGCGTAAACTGATTGACGTGAGCAAACTCCATAGTCTCGGTTGGACCCATAAGGTCGAAATCGACCAGGGCGTACAGAAACTTTTTGACTGGTACAAGGAATCCCTCAATGGATAAACGTAACGTAGCTCTTATCACAGGTGTCACCGGACAGGATGGCTCCTACCTTTCAGAATTTCTCCTGGCCAAGGGCTACGAAGTTCATGGCATTATCCGCCGTTCTTCTGTAGATTACCGTGAACGTATTGCTCACCTCGAAGGAACTCCGAATTTCCACTTACACTATGCCGACATGGGCGACTCTATGAGCCTTGTAAAGGTGGTGGGTAAGGTTCAACCGACCGAAATTTATAACCTGGCCGCCCAGAGCCATGTGCAGGTGTCTTTTGATGCGCCGGAATTTACTGCCGACGTGGATGCTACCGGCGTGCTCCGTATTCTGGAGGCCGTGCGTACCAACCACCTGGAAAAGACCTGCCGCATTTATCAGGCCAGTACCAGCGAACTTTACGGCAAGGTAGAAGAGGTCCCGCAGAACGAGAACACCCCCTTCCATCCCTACAGTCCTTATGCTGTTGCCAAACTCTATGGTTTCTGGATTATCAAGGAATACCGCGAGGCGTACAATATGTTCTGCTGCTCCGGCATTCTCTTTAACCATGAATCCGAACGCCGTGGCGAGACTTTTGTTACCCGTAAGATTACGTTGGCCGCCGCCCGCATTGCCCAGGGCAAGCAGGACTGCCTGTACCTTGGTAATCTGGACAGCCTCCGCGACTGGGGCTATGCCAAGGACTACGTGGAATGCATGTGGCTCATTTTGCAGCATGACAAACCCGAAGATTTCGTGATTGCTACCGGTGTGCAGCACACCGTGCGAGAATTTGCGACGCTCGCGTTCCACCATGCGGGTGTTGAGCTCCGCTGGGAAGGTGAAGGCGTGAATGAGAAGGGAATCGATGTGGCTACTGGCAAGACCGTTGTGGCCGTGTCCGAAGATTTCTATCGTCCGACCGATGTGGTAAATCTTTGGGGAGACCCGACCAAGGCTAAGGCTGAACTGGGCTGGAATCCGCAGACCACGACCTTCGAACAACTCGTAAAGATTATGGTTGATAGCGATATGCGCAAGGTTGCTGCGGATAGTGTCGCAAGTCATGTACGCACCAATCTTGCCGAATACCTCGAAAAAGGCTTGGTAAAGTAGGTCTTGACATGTTCGTTCTTTCAAAGTTTATTGGTGACAGTGTGACGCATCGCGCTTCGAGTATGTTCGAAGGCGACATTCAGGCGAATTCTGCAAAACTTACCGAAGAAATTCAAGGTAAGAGCGTTTGCGTGATTGGCGGGGCCGGCTCTATCGGCTCCTCTTACATCAAGGCTGTTCTTCGCTTTAAGCCTGCAAAATTGGTGGTGATTGACCTTAATGAAAATGGCCTTGCCGAGTTGACTCGTGACCTGCGTTCTACGGATGGATTAGTTGTTCCGCCGGAATACCGTGCCTATACGCTCAACTTTGCCGACCCGATTTTTGCTCGAATCTTCCGTGAAGAAAAGGGCTTTGATATCGTTGCGAACTTCAGTGCCCATAAGCATGTGCGTAGCGAAAAGGACAAGTATTCTGTCCAGGCTCTTATTGAGAACAACGACATCAAGGCCAAAAAGCTGATGGATCTTTTGGCCGAATTTCCGCCCAAGCATTTCTTCTGCGTGAGTACGGACAAGGCGGCGAACCCTGTAAATATCATGGGTGCAAGCAAGCGCATCATGGAAGACTTGGTGATGGCCTATACGACCAAGTTCAAGGTGACGACCGCTCGATTTGCGAATGTGGCTTTTTCGAATGGTTCGCTTCCGGATGGCTGGATGCATCGAGTCCAGAAGAAACAGCCCCTTGCCGCCCCGAACGATGTCAAACGCTATTTCGTATCTCCCGAAGAGAGTGGACAGATTTGCATGCTGGCTTGTATTCTTGGCAACAATGGCGAAATCTTCTTCCCGAAACTGGGTGAAGAACAGATGCTTACATTCTCTGCGATCTGCGATGAATTCGTAAAGAGCGAAGGCTACACCAAGCGTGAATTCGCCACCGACGATGAAGCCAAAAAGTTCGCGGCAGACATGCCCTACGAAAGCAAAACGTACCCGGTGGTCTATTTCAAGAGCGATACGACCGGCGAAAAGGCCTACGAAGAATTCTATGTTCCCGGAGAAAAAATTAACATGCAGCGCTTCAATAGCCTGGGTGTTATTGAAGAAGTGAAGAAGCGCCCGCTGGGTGAAATTGAAAAGTTCTTCGACGAAATCGAGTCCATCTTTGCTCGCGAAGATTTCACGAAACCCGAAGTGGTGGATGCAATCAAACGCTTTATTCCCAATTTTGAACACGAAGAAAAAGGCAAAAACTTAGACCAGAAGATGTAGGAAGGTTAAAATGGCTTACGATATTCCTCTTTTCAATCTCAATTTTGACGAACGTGAGGCAAAAGCTGCCTATGACACGATTAAATCCGGTTGGATTTCTACAGGTCCTAAATGCGCCGAACTGGAGCAGATGTTTGTGGACATGTGGAAAGTCAAGTATGCGGTAAGTGTCACGAATTGTACTGATGCATTGCATCTGTGCTGTTTGGCCTGTGGTGTCGGTCCCGGTGACGAGGTCCTTTGCCCGTCGCTCACATTTGCTGCGTCTGCAAACTGCATCCGTTATGCCGGAGCCACCCCTGTTTTCTGTGACATTGTTGGTCCGGATCATATCAATATTGACCCGGAAGACGTCAAGAAGAAAATTACTCCGAAAACAAAGGCTATTGTTGTCGTCCATATGGCGGGCTATCCTGCTAAGATGGATGAAATCATGGCTATTGCCAAGGAACACAACCTTAAGGTCATCGAAGATGCTTGCCATGGCCCTCTTTCCGAATATAAGGGCAAAAAACTTGGAACAATCGGTGATTGCGCTGCGTTCAGTTTCTTCTCGAATAAGAATATTAGCACGGGCGAGGGCGGTATGTTCATTTCGAATAATGAGGAACTCGCTAACAAAGCTCGCCTCATGCGTTCCCACGGCATGACGACAATGTCGTATCAACGTGCTTCTGGTCATGCGACCGCCTATGATATCGTAGAATTGGGCTACAACTTCCGTCTTGACGATATTCGTGCTTCGATTGCGATTGAACAGTTGAAAAAATTGCCTGGCGACCTCGAAAAGAGAATTCTTGTTCGCAAAAGGTATGTGGAAAATCTTTCCAAGATAAAGGGCGTTGTCGTTCCGTTTGCAGATTGTACGGAATTTACGTCAAACTACATTATGCCTGTTGTGCTGACTCAGGGCTCAAAGGAAGATCGCGACGCAATTCGTGAAAAAATTCACGCTGCGGGAATTCAGACAAGCGTTCATTACCCGGCAATTCACAAGTTCTCTATTTATAAGGACTATGGTGCTGTTTTGCCGCAAACAGAATATGTGACGGATCACGAAATCACGCTCCCGATGTATGCTGCGCTTACGATGGAACAGGTTGATTTCATTTGCGAAACAGTCAATAAGGCGATTAATGGATAAGAAATCTATACTGGTATTTGGTGTCGGCGAATTGCAAAAGTCGATTATCGGTAGAGCCCATAACAAGGGGTTGTTCGTCATAGGGATTGACCCTTGTGCCGATGCATTCTGCAAAGATGATGTCGATGCTTTCGAGATCGTCGGTGGGCAAGATTACGAAGGAACACTCGCTGTTGCAAAAAAGTATAACGTTTCCGCTGTCGTGACAGCGGCAACGGATAAACCTCTTGTGATGATGGCTCGTGTTGCCAAGGAATTGAATTTGCCGTTCTATTCCGTTGAAACCGCACAATGGTCAACGGACAAATACCAGATGAAACAGCGCTTTATCGCGGGTGGAGTTCCCTGTGCAAAGGGACGACTCGTTAAATCTGCTCAAGAAACCGCTGATTTTGTGTATCCAGTCATTGTGAAACCGCGCGACAATTCTGGAAGTCGCGGTGTGAAACTTTGCCGCACTCAAGAAGAATTGCAGTCTTGCATTGACGAGGCTCTTGAATACTCTCATTTGGATTCTGTCCTTGTAGAAGAATTCATTGAAGGCCAAGAATACAGTATTGAAAGCCTTCACTACAACGGCAAAACAGAAGTTATCCAGTTTACGGAAAAGAAAACCACTGAATTCCCATATAATGTGGAACTTGGACATAAGCAACCTGCAAATTTGACTGAACATCAACGGAATGCTATTCGCGAAGTCATTTCTAACATTGCATTTGCTTTAAATTTTGAAAATTGCCCGTCACATACGGAACTGAAAATCAATGAACGTGGAATTTTTGTAATTGAAACAAGTCCTCGTTTGGGTGGAGATTATATTACCTCCACGTTGGTTCCTCTTTCGACTGGAATCAATATTGAAGATCAATTGCTGAACATTGCTTTGGGTGAACCTGTTGATACGAAAACAGGGCGAGTGGAAAAGGCTTCAGGTGTTTGCTTTTTCTCGTTGCCAGAGGGAACTGTAACTGCAATTGATGAAAAAATCAAGGCTGTTTCTACTTGGCCGGGAATTGTCGATTTTAATCTGAAACTTAAAATTGGTGACCAGGTGAATAAGATTACAAGCAGCTTAAATCGTTACGGTCAGTTTATTGTGATGTCTGAAAAACGCGAGGAAATTGACTCGCTGGTAGAGTCGTATGAACGGCAAATAGCCGCTTTTGTAAAGGTGTTTTAATATAGGAATCATTAACAGGAGAAAGCCATGTCAAAGAAAATCGTTATATTAGGGGCTACAGGAAAGGTCGGGTGCTATACAGCCCTATATTTGAAAGAAATGGGCTATGATGTAGTCGCTGTGGGAAAAAGGAATTCGGATAATGGTTTTTTTGCCGACAATGGAATTCAGTACATTTCTGCGGACATCTTAAGTCAAGATGATCTAAAAAAACTTCCGCAAAAAGGAGTTTATGGTGTTATCCATATGGCTGCAATTCTCCCGGCAACAATGGAAGGTTATGATCCTAGAAAGTTCGTTGAATCTAACATATATGGAACAATGAATGTTTTGGATTATGCTGTAGGTGCTGGTGTTGAACGATTTATTTTCCCGCGTACTTGGGGAGACATAAATTATTTGCTGAAAGAAAACAAGCCGATACCTGCTGACGTGCCGAGTAGATTCCCTCTTAATGATGACCATACCATTTATGCAATAACCAAAAATGCTGCGGTTGATATTGTTCAACATTATTCTGTGAAGTATGGCTTTAAATATTATATCTTGCGCTTTCCGAATATCTTCTGTTACCATCCCAATCCAACTTATTTTGTTGATGGGGTAAAGAGGTGGACCGGACAGCGGGCAATCATTGAACAGGCGAAAAAAGGCGAAAATATTGAACTTTGGGGAAACCCTGAGTGTAAGAGAGATGTTTTCTACGTAAAAGATTGTGTTCAGATTATAGAGAAAATGTTGTCTGCAAATGGTGACTGTGGCGTATATAATGTTGGAAATAATATGCCTGTGACGCGAATGGAGCAGATTCAGGGAATTATTGATGTGTTTGGTAATCCCGAGAAAAAGTCCAAGATCGTGATAAATCGCGATAAGCCTGATTCGCCTAATTTTATTTTAGATATATCTAAAACAATTTCCCAATTGGGCTATACTCCGAAATGGGATTATATTTCGTTCCTCAAGGATTTGAAAAAAGAAATGGAAATCAACCGTTTTGAAAAGCTTTGGGGCAAAGAATCCGATTATACAAAAGGCCTTGTATGATTTTGGAAAAAATTAAAGATCGGGTAATTTCACCTCAGACAACTTTGATTGAGTCCATGAAATTGATGGATCGTCTTGGAAAGAAACTTCTCTTCGTTTTTGAAGCTGAATCTTTTTTGGGAATCCTTACGATTGGAGACATTCAGCGTGCCGTAATTAAGGGTGTCCCTTTGTCGGCAGAATCCAAGAGTGTCTTGGACTATAATAAAATATATGCGTCCATTCATGACACAAAAGAGCAAATAAAAGAGAAAATGAGTCGCTTGAGGGCAGAATGTATGCCCGTTATGGATGATTCCGGAAATATGGTTGATGCCATTTTTTGGAAGGATTGGTTTTTAAAGGCGGAACCAGAGAAACGTGAAAAAATCGATCTTCCGGTTGTTATTATGGCCGGAGGCAAAGGTACGCGACTTAAACCTATTACAAATGTAATTCCGAAACCGTTGATTCCGATAGGGGACAAGACTATTCTTGAAGAAATCATGAATCAATTCGAGAATATCGGATGCTCTCAATTTTACATGTCCGTAAATTACAAAAGTGATATGATGCGTTTTTATTTAGATCAATTGGAACACAAGTACAATATTGATTTTTTTGAAGAAACAAAGCCGCTTGGAACAATAGGCAGTGTGTCCCTGCTGAAGGGAAAAATCAATTCTCCGTTCTTTGTGTCAAACTGTGATATCATTATTGACCAAGATTATCGTGATGTTTATGACTATCACAGGTCAAATGACAATGATATTACCATCGTGACTGCAGTAAAAAGTATCCGCATTCCGTATGGTGTGATTGATACGGGCGATAATGGTCTTATGACAGGATTGCGCGAAAAGCCTGAGATTACCTATATGATTAATACAGGGGTTTACCTTTTGAATCCGGGCTTGATTGATGAGATTCCGGAAGGAAAGTTTTTCCATATAACGGATTTGATGGAAAAGGTGAAAACTCGGGGCGGTCGTGTTGGATGTTTTCCTGTTAGTGAAGGTTCTTGGCGAGATATGGGAGAGTGGCCGGAATACTTGAAGATGATTAATGTAATGTAAGGTTTTTGTTATGAAAATATTGTGGATATGTCATTTTTCCAACACTAAAGTTCGTTCTCATATGAACAATAAAGTTGGTTTGGTAGAAAGTGTTGTTCGTAAATTTCTAAAAAAGCCTTGTCATAACTTTGATTTCGCTCAATGGAATACCAATGCCATTAAGGAATTTGAAAAGTTTACGGAGGTAGTTGAATTGCATGTGATTAGCCCTAGCTATACAATGCAAGATTCTGAATCCGTTTTTGAAGAGAATGGCATCCATTATTATTTTTTTAAAGATGAAAATTCTGGACTAAAATCGTTTCTGAATGCATTTGTTGATGAAAGGGAATATAGTAATAATCGAAAGTATATCGCTGACAAAATTAAAGAGATTGAACCTGATTTGATTCATGTAATTGGTGCGGAAAATCCGCAGTATTCGTTGGCCGCTTTAGATATTCCCCGTTCTATCCCTGTGTTTGTTCAGTTACAAACGTTGATGATTGATCCAGAATTTAAAAAGAATTACCCTATTTCAGAAAAGTCGTATGCTTATCGTTCTGGATCGGAAAGACAGATTCTTGAAAGAGCGGACTATATTGGCACGCCCGAAAAAAAATTTGTTAATGTAATCAATAATTTGCTTGAACATAAAGGGCCGATTCTTGGAACTTCGTTGGCTGTTGCTGAATCGCTGAATTTTAGCAACTGCGAAAAAAAATTTGACTTTGTTTACTTTGCTTTGGATATCAGCAAAGCTGCTGACTATGCGATTGAAGCTTTCTCAATAGCTAGCCAACAAAATCAATCAATAACACTTGATGTTGTTGGTAATTTTTCAATATCTTTAAAAAAACAGTTGGATGCTCGGATCGATGAACTCGGATTACGGGATAAGATTACATTTGAGGGAAAACTGGCGACACATGATGATGTAATCTCTCAAATAAGAAAATCTCGCTTCGCTCTTTTGCCGTTGAAGATTGATTTGCTTTCGGGGACTATTAGAGAGGCTATGGCAAATGGATTGCCTGTCGTGTCTACTATAACGCCAGAAACTCCGAACCTCAATAAAAAGAGGGAAAGCGTACTACTGTCTCCTGCGGGTGATTTTTCTGCGATGGCAGATAATATGCTTAAATTGCTAAATGATGAAAACTTTGCAGAAAAGATTCGCGAGAACGCCTGTATTACGGCTTCTGAACGTGTGAATAACGAACAGATTATTCGTAAATGGATCGATGCATATCGCGCCAGCATTGATAATTTTAAAAATGGAACCCCTATTCCTGTTCACTTGCTCCACTGATTTTTATGGCTTTTCAGATTAACAGAAAAAAGATTGCGAAGAATACCCTGACGTTGTATGTGCGCCAGGCTATAACAATGTTCATTTCTTTTTTTGCTGTTAGAGTGACGTTAGAACAACTTGGGGTTGAAGATTATGGATTGAATAATCTTGTTGGTAGTATTGTAGCGATGTTCTCGTTTATAAATGGATCAATGGGAACCGCGGTTCAACGTTTTTATAGCTTTGAAATTGGACGAGAAAATAAAGACCGCTTGAAAAGAATCTTTGGAGTTGGACTTTATCTTCACTTTATCGTTGCGACAATAACTTTGGTTATATCTGAATTTTTTGCGTTGTTCTTATTGGGTAAAATGAACATTCCACCCGATAGAATGACTGCGGCTCATGTGGTGTTCCAAACAGGCGTGGCAACATTGGTCTTGGGAGTCGTATCTGTTCCATATTCGGCTATGCTGCGAGCTCGTGAAATGTTTTCGCAGACAGCCCTTGTGGAAATAGTGCAGGCTTTTTTGCGCCTAGGTGTGCTTTACTTGTTGGTTATTTTGCCTTTTGATAAGCTGGTTGCATTGTCTCTTTTAAATTTTGGCGTGTCTTTTGGTGGAATTCTCGCTTTTGTAGTGATGGCTCGTCAATTTGAGGAGACTCACTCTGGACCGATTCGAGATCAGAACTTGATGAAAGAAATGCTTAAATTTGTTTCACTTTTGATTCTTACGGTCCTTACACAACTTCTGAATACGCAGGGGATTGTGATGCTAATTAATTTATTCTTTGGCTTGACAATTAATGCTGCCTATGCTGTAGCTGCTCAAGTGCAACATGCGATTAATGCATTTGTTGTGAATTTTAAATCATCTATGGTCCCGCAAATAGTTGCTGCGTATGGCGCGGGTGATTTGAAAAGTATGCATCGTCTTATAGATTTTGGAACAAAAGTCACCTTTTTGATGATGCTTATGATAACGTTGCCGATTATTTTCTTTACGCGGATGATCTTGACGTTGTGGCTGAATAATCCGCCGATGTATGCTGCTGAATTGGTTATGTTGACCTTGATTGCCATTAATGTTAGCTCTTTTACGTATTTTCATTATCAAGGGGTTCACGCTTCTGGAAAAATTGTGCAGCAACAAGCGTGGATGTCTGGATTGTATTTGCTTTCAATCGCGTTTGTTTTTGTTCTATTTAAATTAGGCTTTAGTTTCTATGCTGCAGTAATTGTAAATATGGTTGTTGGGGTGTTGCAAGTGTGGATAAATCTTTTTTATGCGAGAAAATATATTGAATACTCTGTTTTGAATTTTACAAAAACGATTGTTCTTCCGGTAATTATTGTTTCTGTATTTGCTGTTGGATGTTTCTATGTGTGTTCTGTTGTGGCAAATACAGATTGTGCTCGTTTTATTCTTGTTATGGTGGCTGACATTGTCTTTTTACCTTTGATTTCGCTATGGGTTCTCTTGAACAGAGATGAACGAAATCAGTTTTTTGGTTTCATGAAAAAAATATGTGTGAATTAGGTGAGGGGACTTTAAATATGAAATTGCGAACAGTGTTCTACAAGTGTGTGAAAAAAGCCTGCAATCTGATTGAAAAAGCTTTTTTTTATGTAAAAGTCCAAATATTGTTCTTTCTTCTGGCTGTAGAGCATTTTGACTTTTCTACAAATGGTTGCCCAATTGTGAATGTTCGCAAAGGGCGCATGTCTATTGGGAAAAAGTTTAGAATGAATAATTCTCTTTGGGCAAATACGATTGGCTTTGCTACGCCTTGTGTCTTGGTCGCTGATAATGCGAATCTTATTATAGGTGAAAATGTAGGGATTTCGCAGACGGTATTGAATGCTACGGGTGCGGATATTGTGATTGGTGATAATGTCTTGATGGGAGGGGGCGTGAAAATCTATTCAACGGATTTTCACAGCCTTGATTATTCTGATAGGCGGGATCCTCTTCTGGACTGTTCAAAAAGAACCGCCCTGCCAATTCGTATTGGAAACGATGTTTTTATTGGGGCGGGAAGCATTATTTTGAAAGGGGTTTCTATTGGCGATAGAGCTGTTATTGGGGCGGGCAGCGTTGTGGCGAAAAATATTCCTGCCGATGAAATTTGGGCGGGAAATCCTGCGAGATTTATAAAGAAGGTAAACTGATGAAGAATGTTGCTGTTTTATTGACAGTCCATAATAGAAAGGAAAAAACGGTTCGCTGCATAAGTGAAGCTTTTTCTCAACGATTGGCGGAAGATGTAAAATTAAAAGTGTTCATGACGGATGATGGCTGTTCTGATGGGACTTCGTCGACAGTTTTAGAGAAATTTCCTAATGTGACTATTGTTGAAGGAGATGGTTCCCTGTTTTGGAATAGGGGCATGCTTGCTGCGTGGCGAGAAGCCTCGAAATGTACGCCTGATTTTTACCTATGGTTGAATGACGATACGATCTTAAAAGAGAATGCAATTCAGACATTGTTGGATACGTCTCGTAAAGAGAACGACTCTTTGATAATTGTTGGGACGACTCAAGCTTCTTTGGATGACAATACCATAACATATGGGGGACGAACCTTGGATTGTCCCAAAAGGGTTGTTGCTCCGTTGGAAAAAGAAACAGTCTCGTGTGATTTTTTCAATGGGAACATAGTTCTTATTCCTAAAATTGTTTTTGAGAAGGTAGGCTTTAATGATGGTTTCTACAGGCATTCTTTTGGTGATTTTGACTATGGGCATACTGCACGAAAGATTGGAGTTAAGAGCCTTGTTGCGCCTGGAGTTCTAGGTTATTGTCAACGGAATTGTCCTGTCCCGATATATCAAAGAGATTGTTATGGCCTGATAAAGCGTTTTAAGTTGCTGTATTCTCCACTTGGAATGAATCCGGTTGAAGACTTCCATTATCAGAGAAAGTTTCATGGGATAATATATTCTGTTTGTCATGTAATAAAATTGCACATAAATGTTTTTCTAGCAAAAAGATTTGAGACTTAATTGCAAATGTTGACTGTATCAAAGACAAATTTGTTAGAATATGTAGTTATTATGATGCTTTTGCTGGCGTCAAAATCGACATATTTTTTGTTTTATCCGAATGTCATGTCGGTTGTATTTTTGCTTGTTGCGCTTTTATTCTCGTGCAAGAAAAGAAGATTGCTTGTAACTAATGAAACGGCTTTATTTTTAGTTTTTCTTTATGCTCTGTATGCCTTTAATGGCTTGTATTTTAATGCGTGGCGCACGACTTATTTTGTTTATCCATTGGGAACATACCTAATTTTATCGAATTTTGACTTTGACGATTTTAAAGAAAAGTTTTTTAATATTGTTTTTGTCATAGCAATGGTTTCGGTTCTACTTTATTTGGCGTTGACATTTAATCTTATTTCTCCTGTATTTTCTCACACAACAGGGGATAATTTCATTTGGCAGTTTTACGGCTTTAATTTTGTTGATTATTATAGCTGGTATGTGATGCATCGACATGCGGGAATCTTTCATGAACCAGGAGCGTATCAAATTGTTTTGAATGTTGCTTTGCTGCTGAAACTGGGTGATTTCTCAAAGGCTAAATTTTTAGAAAAAAAACTTGTCGTAAAATTATTCTTTATTTTTGCGGCTTTGTATCTTACACGTTCAACAAATGCATATTTGTCATCGGTTGTTATTTTGGGGATTATGTTTAAAGATAAAATACGAGAAAATCGTCGTTTGCTAATCCCGGCTACAGTATTATTCTTATTCCTTTTTTTCCATATCGTGAATTCAGACGTTGTTGTGGAAAAGTTTTCAAGAAAAGAAGATGAAGGAAGTTCTGCATATATCCGAGTGAGTGATATGCTTGCTTGTTTGCGAATGTTTATGGAGCATCCTTTGGTTGGTGTAGGAACGGGGGATATGTTTTTCAAATTGTCCCGTTTATATGGCAATTTAACCAGTTCAAATGGAGTCGTCGCAGAGACGGCGCGTTTAGGCATTTTTTGGCCAATTATTTATTTTTCATATCTTTTTAAAGGGATAAAAAGAGTGTGCGCGAATAGGTTGCATTTTTGGGTGACGGCAATTGTTTTAATTATGTTGCTTTCTAATGAAGATATGATGGGATTTCCGATTGCGTATATTTTTATTTTTAAATTAAAAAACAAACTGAATACAGTTAAAATGGATGAAATGGTTTCTTAGAGAGGTCGGTTATGTATTTTTCTTTGGTGATACCTCATTTTAACATTCCTCAGTTGTTGAGGCGCTGCTTGAAATCTGTTCCTTGCAGAGAGGATTTACAAGTTATTGTTGTTGATGATGCCAGTTCTGTTGAAAATGTTGAAAAATTACATATGCTTGAAAGCGAGTTTCCTTATGTTGAATTTGCGTACATGGAAGAAAATCTTGGTGGAGGCGTGGCCCGTAATTTGGGATTAGAAAAAGCAAAAGGAAAATATATCTTTTTTGCTGATGCAGACGACTTTTTTATGCCGAATTTGGGACAATTTTTAGATGATGTGAAAGAAAAAGATTTTGATTTGATATTCTTTAATGCAATTTCTGTTGATACAGATTCATATGCAATTACGTATCGCTGTTGGCATTTAAACCGTTTCATAAGAATGAAATCAAGTAATTTGAATAGGTCCGTGTTTGAATTGAAATATGCGTTTGGCGAACCTTGGTGTAAAATGATCAAGCGGAGTGTAATAGAAAAGAATGTGATCCGATTTGATGAAACCCGTATACATAATGACACCCGTTTTTCTTATTTGGTGGGACATTTTTGTGATTCGGTTTTTGTTGATGAACGTTCGGTTTATTGTGTTACGGATAGAACGGGGAGCGTTTCAAAAGTTCTGACCCCAGAACGAATGATTGCCAGGGCGAAGGTGTTTGCTGATGCAAATTATTTCTTTAAAAAGAATGGCATAAAAAGATTTGATGAACGTGCGGTTAGACCTTTAGTGAAATTTTTATTTAAAATGGATTTGAAAAATTTTAAAAAATGCAAAAATGTTTTGTGTTGTTCTGGAATGAGTTCGTTAGATATATATATTAAAATATTGATATATCCTTTTTATGCTTTTCAAAAAGTTTGTTCCTCAATGAGCCAATATAGCATGCGCTTATTTGGATAGGAGTTTGTATGAATATAAAGATAATGATTGCAAGTCACAAGGCTTTTTTTATCCCGGATGACGACGTGTATCTTCCTATTCGTGTGGGCAGCAAAATGGCTGATAATGACTTTGGATATACAAGGGATGATTCTGGAGACAATATATCTGAGAAAAATCCTTATTTTTGTGAGTTGACTGCAATATATTGGGGATGGAAAAATTTAAACGCAGACTATATAGGTCTTGCTCACTATCGCCGTCATTTTTCTTGCAAAAAATCAAAATGGAAATATAATAGCATAATGACTGGTGAGCAAGTTGAGAAGTTGTGCTCAAAATATGATGTGATTCTTCCCAAAAAGAGGTTTTATGTGATAGAAACTCTCATGTCACATTATCGGCATACTCATGATATTTCACATCTTGAGCTTACACGTGAAATTATTAAAGAAAAATATCCTGATTATCTAAAGCAATTTGATCGAGGAATGAATTGCCGAAGTGCGCATATGTTTAATATGTTCGTGATGAAGCGGTCTATCTTGGATCAATATTGCACTTGGCTTTTTGGCATCCTTTTTGAACTTGAAAAAAAAGTGGATGTGTCTTTAATGAGTCCTTTTGATGCAAGACTGTTTGGACGTGTAAGTGAGCTTCTTTTGGATGTATGGCTTGATAAAAATAAGGTGAAATATAAAGAGGTCGGTTTCGTGCAATTGGGCGCTGAAAACTGGGTGAAGAAAATTAGGGGATTTATTTCTGCGAAGTTTTACGGGAAAAAATATGAATGCAGCAAATAAGTATAATTACCTGATTGTAGGTTCAGGATTGTTCGGTGCGACTTTTGCATATCGTGCCGCTAAGGCTGGCAAGAAATGCTTAGTCATAGACAAGCGCCTGCAATTGGGAGGTAATGTTTATTGTGAAAATGTGGAAGGTATTAACGTTCACAAGTATGGCGCTCATATTTTCCATACCAGTAATAAGCAGGTGTGGAATTTTGTGAATTCCATCGTGGAATTTAACCGGTATACGAATAGCCCTGTCGCGAATTATAAGGGCAAGCTTTACAATCTGCCGTTCAATATGAATACGTTCTACCAGATGTGGGGCGTGACTACCCCGGCGGAGGCCCGGGCAAAAATTGAAGAACAGAAGACAGAAGCGTTGGCTGCTTTGAATGGGCGTAAGCCTGCTAATCTTGAAGAACAGGCGCTAGCTCTTGTTGGTAAGGACATTTTTGAAAAACTCATCAAGGAATACACCGAAAAGCAATGGGGTAGAAACTGCAGGGATTTGCCTGCTTTCATTATCAAACGCCTCCCGGTACGTCTAGTTTTTGATAATAATTACTTTAATGACTGCTACCAGGGCATTCCTATCGGTGGATATAACAAGCTTGTTGAAGGTCTGTTAAATGGTGTTGAAACCCGTACGGGCGTAGATTTTTTCGCTGAATACAAAGACAATTGGCGTACTATTGCTGACAAGCTTGTTTATACCGGTGCTATTGACGAATATTTTGGCTTCAAACTTGGAAAACTTGACTGGCGTACGGTAAGCTTTAAGACTCGCGTCGAAAATACCCCGAATTACCA
Source organism: Fibrobacter sp. (assembly GCA_017530965.1). Lineage (GTDB taxonomy): Bacteria > Fibrobacterota > Fibrobacteria > Fibrobacterales > Fibrobacteraceae > Fibrobacter. The sequence continues at coordinate 21,032 of JAFXLS010000156.1, read as the reverse complement.
GGGAAATGCTGTCGTGAACTATACGTCGCATGACCAACCTTATACTCGTATTATTGAACACAAACATTTTGAAATGTTTGGTCAGGCTGTTTACGATTGTCCTAAGACTGTGATTTCTGAAGAATATTCAACAGAATATAAAGACGGAATGGAACCTTACTATCCTGTAAACGACGAACGTAACAATGCCTTGGCGGACGAGTATCGTAAATTGGCATCTGCAGAAAAGGATGTTGTGTTTGGCGGTCGCCTAGCACAGTACAAGTACTATGATATGGCTCCAATAATCGAACAAGTGTTGGAGTTGAAGGATATCTAGAAAGGGAATATTATTGTAATTCTCGGTCTATCCATTCCAATCTATTCTGAATCCAACTTTTTAGATCGTCAACTGCGTCTTTATAAGACTTGTAACTATGCCGATGATAAATATATTTGGTGCTTTGTAGAACGTTCCATTTTCTGAAATTGTTGCTTGCGGCTTTGTTTAGTATAGAAAAAATGGAGTCCGCTGTATTTATGGTTTCAAAGAAAATTTGTTTGTTGTCCTTCCAAAAATTTATTCTTGCACGCGCCACGATAGTGTCTTTTAAAATACTATGGTGCCAATATCCTTTTTTTATGAGCCACTCACTGGACTGACTGATCGTTTCTTTGTTATAGCCGCCAAAAGCTAAATCGAAATCCCATACGGGTCCCATTGTTATAGTTCCTCCTTTTTTCCAAGAAAAGAATATACTTGAATAGGTCGCTGCATCCGGATTTTTTGATAATTCTTGCACCCAATAGTATTTTGTGTATTCGTTAATGTTAATCCATTGATCTATGTGACAGTCTTGTCCAAATTTATTTTTTGTTAGGTACTCTTCAAAAAATTCAATATGATTTTTAATTGTTGAAAGGGCTTCTTTTGAGGCGTTTTTAGGGTAGTGAACTTTAAAACGCGTACTGTCAGAACCGTTAGTTGATTTGGGGTAAATAAGTTGATCCTTTTCTTGATAGCTTTCCGTTTTTTCAATAATATAGGATGCATTGTTTTTGGGGATGTTTACTCGATTAATTCCAACTTTGATTGTTTCTGTAAGAAGATATACTCCTAGATACTCGTTGTTTAAAAATAATTCAACAAATTCGCAACGAGGAGAATAGAAAGCTCCTAACTTTGAAGATAAATGATACATAAGATAATTTTTCATTAATGTCTTGTCGGCGTAATTTGAAATAAGAGCCCAATCTCGGTCTTTGGGCATTCCTAAAAGATTGTTTTTGGAGGATAATTCAATTTTATAGCTTTTTTTGGGCATGTATAACCATGATGAATTACCTCGCCCTTTTATAGTTAAATCGATGACTTCGCTTGTTGGAGAAGATTCTCCCCACAATTGCATCTTTGCTGGAATCTTTGTGTCTCGATCGTTTATGGTTTGCAAGTTGTTCGTTTTAATGACGAGCCTGGGAATTCCTGCGTATGGGTACTCAGAATCATTCAACGGCAAGTAGTCTACTTTTGAGTTCCAATATTCCTTGCTTGTTGCAAATTCGTTTTCGTTAGGATTGTTAATGTTTTCACTATTACTGCAGGATATATTCACGCTTGTCGTGAATAACATGAATAGGATTACAATGTTTCTCAGTATGTTTATTTCTATGGAAAAGAAACTTTTTTGCATGTTACAGACTTTTATTCAAATAATGCAGTAAGTTCTGTTATTGTTTCAGGCCAAATTGTTCTTGTCTGCATCATTTCCCCATCGCTCCAACCATGCCATGAATTTGGGGATAAGGGAATTGCTGAAATTGTGACGGGAAATCCCTTGAAAAAAGCTATTGTTATTGGTAGATTTTTTAATGAAAGATTGTGAACTCTGATTTCGCCGTTTCCCTTTGCCGAAAGGGTTAGGGAAGATGTATCGCCAAGATGATAACTTTCTTGAAGTTCCTTGATGATTGTTGCCTCTCTATTTTGGGCAAAAGCCTTGATAATTTTTAACTGTCTATCCATTGTTGATGCGCTTATCCCCCATCGATATTGATCTCGTGGAATTTCAATTCTGATGCCATTCATCATTTGTTCTATAAGAGAGGATGTTTGCGATGGTGTGAAATGAGTATGTAGAATAGTTGTCATTCGATTTATAAACGATGCTTTGAATTGTTTGTTTTTGAATAGGCTTTGGACAAGAAGAGCGTGCTTGTAAGAACTTGCCCAGTGATTACTTTGTGTATCAGAAATGTAATCAAATATATTTGTGTTGGGAACGTTAGCTCCTTCACTATCAAATCCTATATCCAAATCGTATAAAAACCATTTCCATGGTGTTATGGGGCTTGTACATTGCCATTTTTTTAAATTATTCCCTGGCCAATCTCTATTATTTGAAAAAATTTCGACATGCATATAATTGATAAAATTATTGAGATCTATTTGGGAGGATATGTATTCGAAATTTTCATCATCATCTAAAGAGTGCGTTTTCAACCATTCTATTAATGTAATGTAATTGTCTGCTGAGCCCGCTGAAACAGAGTTGTCCGCTTTAAGTAAATTAATGTTGTTATGACTTATTCCATAATGCGTTTCAAAATAGTATTCGTTAGAATGTTCGCGCAAATCATGTAATCCAAAATATTTGCCGTTGTAGTACACTATAGCGTATCTTCCGCGTTGATAGTCAACACCGAGTCCTTCGCTGAGAGAACAGGCTAGTCTGTCGCGAACATAATCGTAGCCAAAGCTGTTCCCAAAATTGCGTAGAATAAAACTTTTAAACACTGAAAATTCTGGAAACTCTGGGAAAAGAGGGTAATATAGCCTTTTGTCACCATATTTTTCACGAAAGGTTATCGCTACAGATTTTTTTGCACGCGTGCGGGTATATCTGCCATGAATTTTTAATCCCGCGTATTTTGCAAAAGCTGGTTGATTTTGTTCGTTTTCAACCAATTCTACGAAAACGGGAATTTCTTTATCTTGCCAGTAATTTGCTCCATAATGAGGTTCTTTTGCTTCCGCATTAGGCCCTTCCATGTAGATGCCTGTGTCTGGGTCAAAAAGCGAATTCGGGTCGGTGGTCAGGAATACTACTGCGATATCTGGGTTCTTTTCTAGAATGTAGGTGCGGATGATTTCGGTGCTTGCGAATTTCCCCGAGAAATCGGCACATCGGATAGCCATGGAAGAATCCACCTGTATAGCCGATACTAGAGGACTTTCTTTTGTAGCGGGTTTCCCGCCGGTTTCGCAATTTAGCGGCTTGTTGTCGGGAAATGCGATGGTGAATGTCTTTGGGAAAAATCCAGATTGCGGAAAATCCTTTACGGTGTCATTCGAATAGAATTGTTGCTTGCAGGCAATGGACTGTAGGTCCGGCAACCTGAAACTGTCAAAACAACTGCGTTTCGCTGGCTCTGTTATGGGGTCTTCTTCGAGATATTTGTTACTGTCATTAGCAAAGGCTTCTTCCCACCCCGCATAATCTACCCCATCACTGTTGCTGCAGGCGCAAAGCAGAAACCCGATAATAATTCCCAAGAGTAGGGGGTGTGGTCTTGCCGTACGATAACGCATGTTTACAAATATAGATTATTTTGTAAACTGCTGTTAATGTCTTTTTTCTTACCGCCCTTGATTATTAGTCAACAGTGGAATATAGACTATCAAAAAGGATGTTATTGCAATTCCCGGTCTATCCATTTCGTTCTGTTCTGAATCCAACGTTTTAGATCGTCAACAGCGTCTTTATAGGAATTATAACTATGACGGTGATAAATATATTTGGTGCTTTGTAGAATTTCCCATTTTCTGAAATTGTTGCTTGCGGCTTTATTTAAGGATAATTGCAAAGAGTCAATGGACTTTAATGTGGATTGGAATAGATTTTTATTTTCGTTCCAGAACGTGCGCTGTTTGTTGATGATAGAAGTGTCCCTGAATAGTTGAGTGTGCCAATATCCTGTTTTTATATACCAATTTTCAGGGGAATTGACTTTTGCGTAGTTGGAACTCCCAAAAGTAAGATCGAAGTCCCAAACAGGTCCCATTTCTATTGGGCCATCTATTTTTCCAAAAAAGTAGATGCTGGAATAATCATCTGCATCCAAATTTTTTGAAAATTCCTGTATCCAGTAGAATGCCATGTATTTATTTACATTTATCCATTTGTCAATGTTATTGTTCTTTTGAGGCTTGATCGTTGTGAGGAAAATTTCAAAATTTTCAATACGCTGTTGAATTGCCTGTAAATCGTTTATTGAAGCGTTTTTAGGGTGATGTATGCGGAACGGTTTTCTGGTAGAATCTGTTTTAAGGACATACGAGTATATCATTTGCTGCCCTTGCCTGTAGTTTTCTTTTATTTCCGCAATAAATGTCCCGTTTTCCGGTATGTTAATACGTTTTTTCCCTATTTTGATTGTTTCTGTAAGTAGATAAACTCCTAGATATTCTTTATTGATGTATAATTCAACGAATCTACATCGTGGCGATTGTAGTCCTAATTTGGCTGATAAACGATACATTAAGTAGTTTTTCATTAATGTCTTATCGGCATAATTAGCTATAAGAGCCCAGTCTCGATCTTTTGGCATTCCAAGCATCTCTTGTTTATTTATAAATTCAATTTTATAACTCTTTTTGGGCATGTCCGTCCACGAAGAATTTCCTCTCCCCCTAATGGTTAAATTCATCACTTCGCTTTCAGGGTAGTTTTCTCCCCAAATTTGCAATTTGGCGGGGAGCTCTGTTTCTCTATCACGAATCTCTAGGAAATCTGCCGTTTCTATCACGATTCTGGGAATGTCGGCATAAGGGTATTCCCAGTCATCCAAGGAAAGGCTGTCAACTTTGGTATTCCAGAATTCTTCAGAATTTGCGATGGCTTGGGCGTATTTCGCGAGATCCCCCTCATCGCTGTTGCTGCAGGCACAAAGCAGACACCCGATAATGATTCCTAAGAGTAGGGGGAGTGGTCTTGCCGTTCGATGACGCATGCTCGCAAATATAGATTATTTTGTAAACTGCTGTTAATGTCTTTTTGCTTACCGCCCTTGATTATACGTCAACGGGGGAATATCCGCCCGCCCAATCCATCCCTTTGTGAATCTTTTTACAAACCTTGCAATCACCTGATTGCACGATTGTCATTTTTAGTGTCTAGATTTGTTTTTCGATAGCTCGGAATGGCGTGGATTTCTTCCTAGCTATCGCAAACTAACTTGTGTTTTTGACTTAATTAATGTATATTTCGCTAGAAGGTATAAACAATGGCGACATCGAGCATAAAAAAGAATTTTAACGTGGTCGGGACCAGGCAACTGGAATCCTTCGTTAAGGCCGTAGATTGCTCCCTGAAGGCCCCTGTTTCTGTCAGCCGTGTCAAGGCTGATGTTCTAAGCGGAGTTTACAGCTTAAAAAAACTGGCTCTCCTTAGAAAGAAACATGGCTTCTAAATCCTATTTTGTCGTAAACATTATGGAGTATCTCTGTGATGCTCGTATGGACGAGGACTTGTCCGGTCTTCTTCGTTTCTTTGAGTGTCCTAGAAACAAAGATGTCGAGAACTTCTTGAAAAAATCGGCTGTCGATTTCGCTAAAAAGCACCAGGCTGTGAGTTATTTGGTCTTTTCACAAGAGAATGGTGCGTTCTTGGGATATTTCTCGCTAGCGATAAAAACTATTTCTGTAAGGGCACAGAATGTGTCCCGGACGGTTCAGAGGAAACTTTCTAGGATGAGTACCCTGGATGATGGCGAATACAATATACCGGCGTACCTTATTGCTCAGCTTGGGAAGAACTTCCAACAAGGGCTTAACGATTTGATTACAGGAAATGAGTTGTTGTCCCTGGCCATGGAACAGATTTCTTTTCTCCAGCATAGGGTAGGGGGCGTTCTTTGCGTTTTGGAGTGCGAAAACAAGAAGAAACTCCTTGACTTTTATTGCGAACAGAATCATTTTGTTGAGTTCGGGACTAGGAAAACGAAATTTACAGAAAAGGATCTTTTGCAGCTACTGAAGACGATTTGATTTGTTCACTTGTAGCCGTCATAATCCTAAAAAGATTCCGTTGATTCTCCCAATAAATCTTACGATTTTCATATTTTTGCTTTTTTGGCGTTTTTTGGGCTTATATTTGGGTAAAACGGACGAGGTCTGAATGAAATTCAATGTTTGGGTATGTGGTTCGGTTGGATTTTTATGGGTTATAGCGATGATTCTGTTGCTCTCGGCGACAGGGGTTTTTGCTGAAGACATTATTGCCACCACATCGAACGGTTCCACGGTCATTCTGCACGAAAACGGCCGTTGGGAATATTACCAGAACAATGCCAAGATCCGCGATGTGCGCCCCAGCGCCATTCCCGAAGACGCCAAGTTCCAGATTACGGTCAACTACGAGAGCGCGAACAAGATCAAGAAAGACATCCGCATGATGATGGAAGGCGATTTTGCCACCGAAGAAGAAATCCGTGACAGTTTGCGCAAGGTGCCCAAAGGCGGCATGGTGTATTTCCAGGTGCCTACGAGCCAGATCAAGCCGGGTTTTACCCGCGAGTTGACTTACTACATTTACGACAAGGGCAAAAAGCCGATTTTCTCCCAGACAGCCCGTGACAGCGAGGCAAAGCCCACTGTAGAAAGCAGCAAGGTCTCGAATTTGATGGTGGTTCCCCTTTTTGCGAAGCCCAAGTCCAAGGTGCTCAAGGCCAAGGTGGTGAGCGAATCTGCCAAGCAGACTCTGGAGTTTGACATCCCGATAAAGTAACCCCCATGAAGTTTGCAGTTGTAGATCTTGAAACGACGGGCGGTACGGCCGAGGTGGGCCGCATTACTGAAATAGGTATAGTTCTTTTAGATGATTGTGAAGTGGTCAAGACTTATTCGGCGCTGGTAGACCCAGGCATGCCGATTCAGCCCTTCGTGCAGCATTTGACGGGCATTACCGACGAGATGGTGCATGGCAAGCCTCAGTTTGCATCGGTTGCCGAAGAGGTGGCGGAGCTCCTGAAAGACCGCATCTTTGTGGCGCACAATGTGCTGTACGATATCAAGTTCATGCGTACGGAACTCAAGCGTTGTTGCATCAAGATTGACCCGCCGAGGCTTTGCACGGTCAAGGTCTCTCGCCGGTTTTTTCCGGGGCTTCCGAGTTACAGCTTGCATAAGTTGACGCAGGCGCTGGAGTTGCCGGAGTTCAATCACCACCGTGCTTTAGACGATGCTTTGGCTGCGGCCGAGATTTTGAAGCTGGCCTACAATAAGGTGGGACCGGAAAAAATCCTTAAGGAAGTAAAGAATCTTTCGACTCCGAAAAAGGCAAAAGTCGAGGCTATTTAATTATCCCTGCCTTATACTTCATCTTTAGAATTCTTGCGGCGGATTCTTCGATGCGCTGCCTGTAGTATTTACTTTGTTTGGATAGTGCGTCCAGGTAGTTGATCATTTCTACCGCTTTTGACGAGTAGGTAATCATGAACATGTCGTTGCCGGCCATCAAGGCGGTGCGCACGAGTTTTCTGAAATCCTTGGCGGGGTAGTTCTTGCTTCGTACGCGTTCGTTGCCGCTAATCCAGGCGCGGAGGCTTACTCCCCACAGGTCGTCGGTCAATATGACGGTCTCGGGAGACATATCGCGCGCCATTTTGACAATTTTCGGCTCGAATACGGCGGGGCGGCTCGAAATGCGCACGAAGCTCACGCTGCTCATCATGGTCACGGGAATGTCGTTTGCGAGTGTCTTGAAGAAGCTCACGTTCTTTGCAATCTTTGCCCTGGGGGTTGCGCTCACGGCAATTTGGTGGTCGCTATTGGTCCAACTGTCGTAACCCGGAAAATGCTTGGATACGCAAACGACTCCGTTTTCGCTCATGCCCTTGACGAATGCTCTTACTTTGAATGCGTTTGTGGTGTCATTGCCCCAGGAGCGGCGGCTTTCTTCCATGAACGAATTCTTGCCGCGGCTGTCTTTAGAAGGGTCAAGAACGGGCGCGAGGTTCATGTTTATTTTGAGTTCTTTCAGTGCGCTTCCGATTTTGTTGGCGAGCGAGTGGATGTCTGTCGAATCCATGCGTCGCATTTCCAGTGCGCTGGGAACGCCTCGCCATGTATCGGAGTAAGAGGCCAGTCGGTTGACGATTCCGCCTTCTTGGTCCGTGGCGACGACGAGCGGGATTCTTAGGCCGGAGTCGATTTCGGCCATCGTGTTCAGGTAGCGTTTTGCTGAGCGAAGGTGCTGGCCTGTGATAAGCACTCCGCCGATTTCGTTTTCGATAATGAACTGCGACGAGGTGAGGTACACCATCACCATTTGCGCAGCTTTCTGCTTAATAGTCAGCGAATCCCACAGTGGCATGAGTTCGCGGGGGAGCCCGTAAGGTGTTTGCGCGGAATCTTCTTGCGGTAAGGCTTCGGCTGTATACGGTGCGCTTGTCGCTGAACTGCTCGCAGGTTCCGTGGCTTGATTCTCCGCAGTTTCTGTAAGCGAATTCAGCGGAACAAATTTCACGTCAGGCAGAGAATCCTCCGCCTGCACAAAGGCAAATGCAAGAATAAATATGATAGATGTGTGCCGAATTAACGTCATTGCGAGGCGAATGTCTCTACTCGGCTTTTTTCTTGCCAAAGCGTCTCGGTTTGAATTCGCGGGGCGGGAAGTCGAATTTGAGCTTGCCGCCTTTATCCAAATAAAGGTAAGCGTCAAAGGTGCGGTGGGTCTTGTTGCTGCGGAATCCCTTCAAAAGCGTCGTCTTTTCGCCGGCGAGCATCTTCTTGATTTCTTCGAGCGGAATTTCCTTGCCCAGGAGAATCTTCGGCAGCGTAATGCCGCTGGGTTCCTTCTTCAGGTAAGAATCGCTCACGTAACCGGTCATGGTTTCATACACGGCGGCGCCGTCTACAGGCGACTTGCCGACTTCTGCGCCGACTTCGACTTCTTCGGGTTTTTCGTCAAATACAAATTCAATCTTGTTTTCGTCGTTGATAATCACCACGGCCGAGAATTCGGCGCCGCGCTTGCTGCGGAATCCGGTGAGCGGGCCAATCTTGCGGTTCGTCAAGAGCTCGGTGATTTCTTCCGGAGTGAGCCTCTTGCCGCCAATCATCTTGCGGATTACGATGCCGTCTTCGGTGGTGTAGCGGCTCACGGTTTCAAAGACCTTCTTGCCGTTCACGGGGCTAAAGGGCGCTTCGCCGGTGGTGCTTTCTTCCTTGAATCCCTTGATGTTTTTCACCATGGTGCGCGTCATGTCGACGATGCCTTCCATGAATTTTTCGCGGGTTTCCTTGCCCTTCTCGATTTGCTCCATTTTATATTCCCAGTTGCCGGTGAGTTCCGGGCTGGTGAGCGCTTCGATGTCCATGGCCTTCAGTACCTTGATGAGGTCGAATGCCTTCGCGGTCGGGATCATGTCCTTGCCGTCGCGAACCACGTACTTGTCGCTGACGAGCTTTTCAATAATAGCGGCGCGAGTTGCCGGCGTTCCAAGTCCGCGTTCCTTCATGGCGTCGCGGAGTTCTTCGTCTTCCACCAGCTTACCGGCACTTTCCATCATCGAAAGGAGCGTGCTTTCGGTATAGTGTGCGGGCGGCTTGGTAAAGTCTTCCTTTTCTTCGAGGGCGACCGTCTTGGCGGACTTGCCCTTGAGTGCCGGAATGTTCGATTCTTCGTCGCTGTCCTTGCCGTACACGGCCTTGAAGCCCGGATCAATCAGTACCTTGCCTTCGGTGAGGAAGGTTTCGCCCTCGACGGTCGTTACGCGGGTGGTGTTTTCGTACTTGGCGGGCGGGAAGAATACAGCGATGAATCGCTGGCAAATCATCGTGAAAATTTTCTGCTCGGCTTCAGTCAAGCCTGCGGGCATCACGCCGGTGGGGATGATGGCGAAGTGGTCCGAAATCTTGGAGTTATCGAACACCTTGGGGGTCTTCACGACCCAGTTGTTCTTGAGGGCGGCTTCGGCGAACTTGGCGAGCGGGCCTTCAATCTTTCCAAGCGTAGCCTTCACCGGAGCCACGTAGTCTTCGGGCAGGCAACGGCTGTCGGTACGCGGGTAGGTGGTCGCCTTGTGGCGTTCGTACAAAGCCTGCGCAATCGAAAGGGTGGTTTTGGCGCTAAAGCCAAAGCGGTTGTTCGCTTCGCGCTGCAGTGTCGTCAAGTCGTACAGCGGGCCGCACTTCTGGAGCGAAGGGGCGGACGTTTCTTCGACGGTGCCGGCCTTGCCCTTGCACTTCTTCAAGATTTCCTTGACTTTCTTTTCGTCAAAAATCTGCTTGACCTTGTCCTTGCCGTCTTCCTTGCTGGTGGTGAACCACTTGCCGGGGTAGTGGCTGCCGTCGTTGTCGAATTCGGCTTCCACGGTCCAGAACTTCTGCGGCACGAACTGCAGGCGTTCTTCTTCGCGGTTCACAATAATGGCGAGCGTCGGCGTCTGCACACGGCCGCACGGGGTCACCTGGAATCCGCCCATGGAACTGTTGTAGGCGGTAAGGCCGCGGCTTCCATTCATGCCGATCAGCCAGTCGGCTTCGCTACGGCAAAGGGCGGCGGCCTTCAGGTTTTCCATTTCGGAGCCGTCGCGCATGTTTTCGAAAGCTTCCTTGATGGCGGCCGGGGTCATACTCTGCATCCACAGGCGCTTGATGGTCTTGCCCGTGAACTTGCCCTTGAGCACATACTGTAATATATAGAAGAAAATCAGTTCACCTTCGCGGCCCGCATCGCATGCGTTCACGATGGTCGTCACGTCCTTGCGCTTGATGAGCTTGCTTAAAGCGGAAAGCTGCCCCTTGGTGGCAGGCGTTGCTACCAGCGGGAATTCCTTGGGGAGCATGGGGAGCGTGCTCATTTCCCACTTCTTGTACTTTTCGTCGATTTCCTTGGGATCGGCGATTTCAACCAGGTGGCCGATGGCATGGCTCACGATGGTGGTGTCGCTTTCGTAGTGGGTCTTTTCGTTCTTGAAGTTCTTCTGGCCGAGCACGCGCACCAGGTCCAGGGCTACGCTCGGTTTTTCGGCGATAATTAAAGTCTTGCCTTCGACCGGGGCTTTTATCGCCTTCGTTGTTTTCTTTGCGGCGGTCTTTGTTGTCGTTTTAGTCGTTGTTGCTTTTTTTGTCGTTGTTGCCATCGTTATTTCCATTTAAATCGTCCGAACAGGCCAAAAAGCACGGCCAGCACGGTAAAGGGGGCGTGAATAATTTCAACCGGAATGCACCATTTTAAAAGGTGTTCCTGTCTAAAGATCCTAAGCCCGCGGAGTATTAAAATCAGGTCGCCTGCACATTTGGCGGCAAATGCGATGATGGTCGCAATTAAAACGTCGAAGCTGAACGGCGAAAGCACCGCCGCGATACACTGCATGGTCAGGAACAGGAATACCATGCTGAGCACAAACACGATTTTCGGTGTATAATAGATAGTCTTCGAGGCCCAACGTTTGCGCTGTTCCCAAAGTTCCTTCAGGGTTTCCTTGCCGTTGGTGGTGACGAAGGTGGATTCGGCGATGCAGTAGCGCATGGCCCAGGGGCGGTCAGCGGCCAGTTTTTGCATCAGCAGGTCGTCATCACCGCTCTGAATCTTGATCACGTTGTCGAACCCGTGGACGCTCTTGAAGAAGCTCTTGCGGTAGGCCAGATTGTTGCCGGTGCTGGTAAGCGGGAGCCTCATGGCGAGCCCTGCGGTGCCTGCCACGCGGTAAATCAGCGTCTCGATAGCCTGCATGCAAATCAGTATGCTTGATTTGCCGGGGACGGTCGGGATGTACGAATGCCCGGCTACTAGTTCAATGCCCGGTTCGAATTCGGCCACAATTCCCGTGACCCAGGTGGGCTTTACCAGGCAGTCGGCGTCAGTCAGGCACAAAATTTCGCCTTCGCATGCCTCGATCAACAGGGAGAGTGCATGCTTTTTCGGGCTGACCCCTTCCGGAATCTCTTTTATAGTCAGAACGTGCAGCCTAGGGTTCTTGGCCACATATTCGGCGAGAATCGCCGGAGTTTCGTCGTCACTCCTGTCGTCGGCTACCCACACATCCCATTCTCCACGATAGTCTTGGGCCAGAACCGAGTCCAGGGTTTCGCGGATGCCGACGGCCTCGTTGCGGGCAGAGATCAGAATGCTCACCTTGGGGGCGGGCTCCACATCGGAATTACCCACGCGCACCGAACCCAGGGCACGGAAGAACCGCGCCTCCAAGACTATATAGAATAGTCCGAATACGGCCAAGAGGCCGATGACCAGGTATGTGAGCACCGTAAAAAACATTTTCCGCGCAAAATTTAGTTCATCGGGACGGCGTTGAATTTTTCCGCCTGCAAAAAACGCCTTGTTTTTTTGCACCACTTGCGTTTTTCTCGCAAAAAGGCCAAAATTATATTTATATTACATCTGTCTCCACTATATATAAGGAGGTCTAGAATGAAATTAAACGCTTTGATCAAAAAGTATAATAGTGCAAACCTGGTGCTCCGTATCGCCATTGCGATTGTCTTGGGCGCGCTCCTGGGAATGTTCCTGCCTTCTCAAAAATGGATTAGCGAATTCGGCGTGCTGTTTGTGGGCGCCCTCAAGGCCGTGGCCCCTGTGCTCGTGTTCATCTTGATCATCTGTTCGCTCGCTACCGGCAAGTCTCGCTTGGATCGCCGCTTCGGCCGCGTGATTATGTTGTATTTAGTGAGTACCTTGCTCGCCTCGTTTACTGCTGTGGTGGCAAGCTTCGTGTTTCCGCTAAATTTGGAATTGACGTTGCCTGCCGATATTTCGGTGGTGCCTGCTGACATCTATGAGATTTTGCATAATTTGTTGGTGAATGCGGTATCGAACCCGTTTGCCGCTATTTCGGACGCTAATTATATAGGCATTCTCGTCTGGGGCGCCTTTATGGGCTTTGCCATCAAGAAGATTGCAAGCGAAACGACGTTTACGGTTCTGCGCGACTTGTCCAATGCGGTGTCCATGGTGGTGCGCTGGATTATTAACCTTGCCCCGTTCGGCATCATGGGCATCATGTTTACATCGGTCTCTACCAACGGTATCGGAATTTTCAAGACCTACGGAACTCTGATCTTGGTTCTTGTCGGAACCATGCTTTTCATGGCGCTTGTGGTGGTGCCTGCCATTGTGGGCCTCGTTTTGCGTCATGACCCGTATCCGCTGGTGCTCAAGTGCCTCAAGAGCAGTGCTGTCACGGCGTTCTTTACCCGTAGCTCTGCTGCAAACATTCCCGTGAACATGGCGCTTTGTAAAAAACTGGGGCTTGATCGCGAATTTTATTCGGTCTCCATTCCGCTGGGTGCTACCGTTAATATGAGCGGTGCGGCAATTACCATTACCATCATGTCGCTTGCCACGGTGCATACGCTTGGTATCCCGGTGACGCTTACTTCGACAATAATCGTGTGCCTGCTTGCCACCATCGGTGCTTGCGGTACGAGCGGTGTGGCGGGGGGATCGCTCCTATTGATTCCCTTGGCGTGTGCACCCTTCGGAGTATCGACAGACATTGCCATGCAGGTGGTGGCTGTGGGCTTTATCATCGGCGTGGTTCAAGACAGTATGGAAACGGCCCTGAACTCTACGACGGATGCGATCTTTACAGCTACGGCAGAATACGCTGCCTGGCGCAAGCAGGGCAAGCCCTTGCCTAAAGAATTATTCCGCGACCATAAAGCCAAAGAACATGATGCATAAAAAATCGCGCCTCACTGGGCGCGTTTTTTATACCAAGTTTTTTTGTATCAGGATTCTTTATAATTAATCTTTCAACAGTTCCGGGCGCTTTTCGGCGATGCGGCGTGCAAGGTACACGAACGGCGTGTCCATCAGCGAAGTCACGATGAAGATGCCGTAACCGAAAATCAGGATTTCGCCGATCGTATTCCACGGGAACACGCCTGCGAAGGCCAACAGGTTGAATACGACCACGTTAATCAGCTGGCTTACCAGCGTAGAACCATTGTTACGGAGCCACAAGAAGCCGCGCTTGTTGCCGAACTTTTTCTCGGTCCATTTCCAGACGGCATGGTAGGCCCATACGTCGTACATTTCGCAAATGGCATAGGCGAACAGGCTTGCAAGCATTACGCGGGGGGTGTTGGCGAACACGGTGCGGATCGGTTCTGCCATGGTGTCGCCTGCGGCCGGAATATACAGGAACCAGCTCTGCGAAATCAGAATGAAGGTTACGTTTGCGAGGATGCCGATTTTGACGCAGCGGCTGGCTTCTTTCTTACCGAAGATTTCGCTCATGATATCGGTGGCCAGGAACGACGATGCGAAAATCACGTTGCCCAGCGTGGTGTCGAGACCGAAGGCGTGCACCAGAATCAGCACCTCAATGTTGGCGGCGATGGTGCAGATTACCGTCCAGGCGAAAATGCCCTGCTTGCCGAAGAAGCGGAAAAAGCCGACGAGGCCGCCGAAGAACACGAAAATGGAGGCGATAAGGATAATTTCATTCTGGAACGGCATCTTACTTTCTCCTATCGATAACGGTGAACAGGCGGGTCTTGGCGAGGGCTTCGTATTCGGTACCCGGCTTGCCGTAGTTGGCGAACGGGTAGAGCGAAATGCCGCCGCGGGGCATAAAGAGGCCTTCGACTTCCAGGTACTTGGGTTCCAGCAGCTTGACCAAATCCTTCATGATGATGTTCACGCAGTCTTCATGGAAGTCGCCGTGATTGCGGAACGAGAACATGTAAAGCTTCAGGGATTTGGATTCCACCAGGTACTGGTCCGGGATGTAGTTGATCTTGATTTCGGCGAAGTCGGGTTGGCCGGTTTTGGGGCACAGGCTCGTGAATTCCGGGCAGTTGAAGGTGACCATGTAATCGTTTCCCGGGTGCTTGTTGGGGAACTTTTCCAGCACTTCGGGACTGTAGGTGGTCTTGTATTGGGTTTTCGTATTGCCCAGTAGGGTTACGCCTTCCAGTTCTGCTTCTGAACGCATAAAGTCTCCTAGTTTTGTTTAAAGTCAGGATGGGTTTCGAACTGACCGACCCAAAGATAGAAAAATATGCAGGATTCCAAAGGTCTGCTGTGTGAAACGTAAGTCGTTGAGACTCCGTGAGTTAACGATTTGACTACAATAAACTTACAGAAAATAGTCCCGTTTTGACACTCAGCTGTCATTGGAATTATCTATATTCCTCTTACCTTTGGAAAATTCCCGGGGTACCTCGCACTGCGGTGCTGGGTTGAACTTAGGGCTTTAAGACCCTCAAACCGAAATATAAAACGGAAACTACATATTATGGATTTTTCTGCAATTATTGCCGAAGAGCTTAACCTTGAAGTATGGCGCGTTGCCAAGGCGCTCGAACTGATGGACCAGGGTGGTACCATCCCCTTTATCGCCCGTTACCGTAAAGACCAGACGGGTACACTGAACGAAATTGAACTGCGCGACATCAGTCACCGTCGCGACTACCTGCAAGAACTGGTAGACCGTAAAGAAACGATTCTCAAGAGCATCGAAGAACAGGGCAAGCTCACTCCCGAACTCAAGGCACAGATCGAAGCCTGTAAGGACAAGACCCTTCTCGAAGATATTTACGCCCCTTACAAGCCCAAGAAGCGCACCCGCGCTACGGCTGCAAAGGAACTGGGTCTCGAACCTTTGGCTCGCCTCATGTGGGCTCAAGAAGAAACCGGCAACACCGCAGAACAGATTGCGCTGATTTATTTGTCCGAAGAAAAGGGTCTTGCCGACCCGAAGGCTGCCCTGAAGGGTGCCGCCGACATTTTGGCCGAAGAAGTGGCCGACAATGCCGAATTCCGTCAGTACCTGCGTAACAAGATGGAAAAGACCGGCGTCATGATTTCCAAGGTCAAGAAAGATTTCGAAGGCCAGGAAACCAAGTTCAAGGATTACTACGATTACAGCGAACAGGTGTCCAAGATTCCGAGCCACCGTATGCTGGCTCTCCGTCGCGGCGAAAAGGAAAAGGTGCTCCGCCTTTCTATCGAAGTCCCGAACGAAGAAATGATCGGTTACCTCAAGCAGCAGATTATCAAGGGCAACACCACTTGGACTCCGTATTTGGAAGCCATGTGCCAGGATGCTTGGGAACGCCTGCTCCAGCCGAGCATGGAAAGCGAAGTGCGCCTGATGCTCAAGGACGCCGCCGAAGAAGAAGCTTTCAAGGTGTTCAGCAAGAACCTGCAAGACGTTTTGCTCGCCGCTCCGGCCGGCCACAAGGCTGTGCTCGCCCTGGACCCGGGTTTCCGTACGGGTTGCAAGGTGGCCGTGCTCGATGAAAACGGCAAGTTTATGGACCATGGCATTATCAAGCCGCATGAACCGTGGAACGACAAGGCCGGTGCCGCTGTGTACCTGATGGGTCTCATTGACAAGTACAAGATTGACTTGATTGCTATCGGTAACGGTACCGCTAGCCGCGAAACGGACGCTTTCTGCGCCGAAATGTCCGCCAAGTTCAAGGGCAAGGTTCCGCCGCGCGTGATCGTTTCTGAAGCAGGTGCATCTGTGTACAGCGCAAGCATGATTGCTATCCAGGAATTCCCGAAGGAAGACGTGACCACTCGTGGCGCCATCTCGATTGGCCGCCGCTTGCAGGATCCGCTGGCTGAACTCGTGAAGGTTGACCCGCAGTCCATTGGCGTGGGCCAGTACCAGCATGACGTGAACCAGCGCGAACTCAAGAAGCGCCTGGACGAAGTGGTGGAAAGCTGCGTGAACATGGTCGGCGTCGACGTGAACAGCGCTTCTGCTCCGCTGCTTTCTCATGTGGCTGGCCTCAGCAATACTTTGTCCGAAGCTATCGTGAAGTACCGCGAAGAAAACGGTGCCTATGCTAGCCGCGAAGCTTTGAAGAATGTGAAGGGCTTCGGTCCGAAGGCCTTTGAACAGGCTGCAGGCTTTATGCGCATTCCGGGTGCCGAAAACCCGCTCGATGATTCTGCCGTTCACCCCGAAAACTACGCCCTCGTGGAAAAGATGGCCGAAAAGGCAGGCGTTTCTGTGAAGGACATGGTGGGTAATGCCGAAGCCGTGAAGGCAATCAACCTCGAAGAATTCCTCTCCGACGAAGTGGGTAAGGCTACTTTGGATGACATCATGAAGGAACTTCAGAAGCCGAGCCGCGACCCCCGTAAGGAATTCCGCTATGCCAAATTCGACGACAAGATCCGCACCATTCAGGACCTGATTACGGGCAGCTGGATGGAAGGTGTCGTGACGAACGTGGCAAACTTCGGCGCCTTCGTGGATATCGGTGTCCATCAGGACGGCCTCGTGCACGTTTCTGAAATCAGCGACAAGTTCGTGGAAGACGCAAAGACGGTTTTGACCGTGGGCGACATCGTGAAGGTGCGCGTGGTCGCTGTCGATGTGGGACAGAAGCGTATTAGCCTCTCTATGAAGCAGGAAACTGCCGACGGCGTCGCCGGTGCCGGTGCTAATGGCCCTCGTGGCCAGCGCGCTGGTGGTAACCGTGGCGGATTCGGTGGCCACGGCCGCGATAACCGCGGCAATGCCCGCCCGCAGGGCGGCATCCAGGGCCATGCAACCCTCGCTGACCTTAAGGCAAAAATCGCCGGTAAGGACCGCCCGGGTGCAGCTCCGAAGAAAGCCAACGCCATGCCCGGCAAAATGAGCGCCCTGTTGAAAAACATGAAGAAGGGAATGTAGGTAACACCTAACTAATACCTACCCCAAAAAAGACTAAGCCTGCATTTAAAATGCAGGCTTTTTCTGTATGGTTGTAAAATTTTGTTTAAAAAGGTGCTCGGAGGCCCGAAAAAAGCGTGTATAGTATATGGAGTGACTTTTTTTGAGTCCCTTTACAGAAATATTGACAAATTGTATTACGAAATGTAAATTTAATATGAAAATCATAGACCACGCTTTTGAAAGATTCGAGGAACGAGTTTTTACGCCCGAAATGGCTGCAAGACTTGTGAACGGAAAACGGCTACTTAGGCGTTCAAAGTCTAATCCTAGCAGATACAAAGCTATTGGAAAGGTAGATGGAGAATTCTGGGTAGTTGTTTTAGAAAAAGACCTTTATACTGTTGTTACGGCTCGTAGAGCTCATAAAGATGAGGAAGTTCTATGGAAAAATTTAAAATAGCTCAAAATCCTATAATGACTGAGGATGAAGTTCTTGAATATGCCGTTAATATGGCCGACGAGTTCCGTGAAGGGCTTGCTGATGGTTCTACTATTGTGTCGGACGGCCCTTGGGAAGAAACCGTCAAGGCGATCAAGGAGCGCCATAAACGCAACGAGACCAGAATGGCGTCTTTTCGTTTGCCTGTTTGGATAATTGAAGGCCTCAAGCGCAATGCCGCGAAGGGCGATGTCAAGTACAGTGAATATGTAATCGAAACGTTGGCAAAAGCGGCTGTGTAAACTTTTCTTACGATTTTCTTTGTGGAACGATTCGTCTCGGTTGTGTGACGAACATCAAAATATGCCCCTTAAGGGCCGTTGGGGGTGTGTAAAAATTTTCCTCGGCTATTGCTTGGTGTGTAAAAATTATTTATTTTAAGATCATGTGTATTGCGCTAGAACATCTGTTCGATTACGACGACTTCCGCAAGTTCCTGCAAGACTACTTCGAGGAACAGAAGAAAATGCGGGCCGTCTTTTCGCACCGATTCTTCGCAGCAAAGGCGGGTTTCAGCAGTTCTTCTTATTGCCTGAACGTAATCCGCGGACGTTTTAACCTCACGCCAAAGTCCATCGATAAGATCGCCAAGGCGATGGATTTTGAACCGTTGCAGAAGGCCTATTTCGAGGCCCTGGTGCAGTACAACCAGGCGCAACAGGTGAACGAGCGCGAAAATGCTTGGGAACAGATAGTCCAGATACGCAAGCAGATTGAATTTACACACGTGACCTCCCGCGAGCAGGCCTACTTTAGCAAGTGGTACTACCCGGTGGTTCGTGAAATAGCGGTAAACTCCGACTGGCACGACGACTACATGGTGCTGGCTCGCATGCTTACCCCGCAAATCACTACCGAAGAAGCCCGCGACGCGGTCAAGAAGCTCCTGGAATGGAACTTGATCAAGAAGGTGGGCGACCATTACGAAGAAACTTCGCAAATGCTGGATGCCGCCGAGATACCTCCGATTTCGCTGCGCCAGATCCGTCGCGAATACATTCAGCATGCCATCGGTGCTGTAGAATCTATGCCCAAGAACGAACGCTTTGCTGCGTTCACCACCTTGGCCATGAGTGAAAGTTCTTATAATTATGCTGTAGATGTTCTGGAAGACGCTCGCAAAAAGATAATTGCGAAGGCGGCGAATGACACTAATGTGGAGCGTGTCTACGAGATGATGCTTGTTGCGTTCCCCATGAGTAAGAAGATTGAAAAGGAGGCAAAATAATGGATACTTTGTTCAAATATGCCTCTGGTGTGGCTTTAGCTCTTTTTGTGGCAGGTTTGACTTCTTGTTCCAAGAGTGACGAAACTGCTGGTGGCGTGACCGATATCGGTAACTCCGTTGCAAGCGGTATCGTGGTGACCGAGGCGAACCAGCCTGCGGCCCATGCCCGCGTGGTAGCCTATTACGACAACTGGGATAAGACCGCTATCGAAGATTCCGTCGAAGTTGTCGCCGATGACAAAGGAAAGTTTGAATTGAAGTTTGACAGCACCCGCTCTGTGGTGCTGTATGCTGAAACCGATTCTGAATCCGGCCTTTCCCACATCCAGAATAAGGGCGATGCCCTGGTGATGGTGGGCCACCCCCGCAGACTCGAAAGTAGCGTTGCCAATGCCAAGTCCGGCTACATGCGAATTGTGGGCAGCAATGCCGTTGCATCTGTGGGCGCAGATGGTTCCTTTGCTTTTGACGCCATGCCTGTTGGCGAAATCTCGCTGGTGTACGTAGAAAGCGAACACTCCCAGGCAAGGTTCAACTTTATAACGGCCATCGTTGGTGATACCGTCAAGATTCCGTCCCTTGAAATGTTGGAACAGAACGATGGCTGGCTGACTGTTTCGGATTATCATTATTACAGCAGCGATACCTATGCTGGTATCATGGTGAGTGTTCCCGAAGGAATCAAGGTCCCGCAGGCCGAAATCCCGCCGCGAGATACCATCGGAAGAGACACTGTTGGAAAAGACACGTCCGCAAAAGATACAATAGAAGATCTTGCCATTTCGCTCGAACTTCACATGGATGGTAGTGATAGCGAAGCTCAGGTCTACAATAACGATGGTTCTGTTGCGGTCGACGTAAATTACGTAGACGGTGTTTCCGGCAAGGCTATTCTGCTTGAAGTTGGACAGTATATTGGAGTGGGCGAGATTGACCCCTGTGCTGGCAACTTTACGATGACTGCATGGACTAAATGGAATGGTTTCCGTGACAGTATTTACCAGATACTCTTTGCGGAACGCCTGGACTGGTATGCCGGATTGTCCAGATTCCAGTTGCAGTACGAGATGATACCCCACGCTATTTATGCTGTTGGTGATGTGACTGACATTGGCCGTGGTTATAAAAGGCTTTCCGATGGTAACATGGAATACGGTGGTAACTTGCCAGTGAATGAGTGGGCTCACCTTGCACTGGTTTACGAAGATGGCAAGCTGTATTTCTACATCAACGGGGAACTTGTAAGTGACAAGGATGGTGTGCCGTTTAAGCCGAAGAATACTGCGGAGCCGATGCCTTTCCGCATAGGCGGCTCCGAAGTGCCGAATGACACTTGGAATGGCGTCATTGACGAAGTCAAGATTGAATCGGTCGCTCGCTCCGCTGAATGGGTCAAGGCCGAATACGAAAAATTCGCGAAATAGCAATCCATAAAAAAGAGCTCTGTCTAAAAGACAGAGCTTTAAAAGTTTTGAGAATGTTCGGCGCGGAGCGCCTCACTTATTACTCGTACTTGATCACGCCGGCCGGGCAGCTGTCAGCAGCGTCCTTGATTTCGCTTTCGTAAGCGGAATAGTCGACGCCTTCCTTGACCTTCATCTTTTCAGGAACTTCGAACACTGCGTCGCAAGTAGCTTCGCAAGCGCCGCAGGAGACGCATTCGTCACTGGATTCGTC
>JAFXLS010000155.1 GCA_017530965.1 Fibrobacter sp. | reverse complement strand
GCTTGAGTGAAGAATATTTTTTGGCAATCGATACGCAGGGCTGGGAAGAATCAACCGATGGAGATTCCAGGTGGGGCGATTCGATTGGTGTTGTTATAGACTATTATAATGTGTCTGGCTTGAGAAACTGCTATGTCTATGACGCCGCCTATAAGGGCTGGCGCAAGGGCGAAACGAATGATTGCTCCCTGGATATCCCAGGATGCACTGAAGGCAATCTATGGCGTATATTTAAAGGGAATGACGACCTCTATCATGTTTGCATTCACCAGATTGTTTGGAATGGCGGACGGTATGAATCCGTGTACCGGTGGGATGGAATTTCGGACCGTGTTGTGAACAATGTAGAAGGCAAGGCTTGCCTAGATAGCAACGACGGGGAACTTGTTCGGGGCCTTGTTGACGATGTCTACTTTGTGTGCAATAATCATCTTTGGCGCGAAGCTACAACTGACGAAGAACGAGATTGCCGAGAAAAAGATGTCTGTATCATTAAGCCGACATGCGATTACACCAGGAAAGGTCAATTCAAGGAATTCGATGGAGTCCTGATGGTGTGCGATGATAGTGATTGGGAATGGCGAGAAGCAAATTGCGCGGAGCAAAAGACTAAAAGCTTGTGCAAGAATGATCGTGGCGACACCACCATCATTTGGGGGTGCGAAGATGTGGGCACTTTCAAGATAGACTATGTGTGTTATGGGGGGGAGAACGCTAGATGGTTTGCTGTGACCGGGCCTGACGATTACCCCATTGCCGAGTGGCGCAAGCTGAAGGCTAAATACTATACGCAGGAAATGCACCCCAGTGCAGAATATGCAGCAGATCTTGTTGACGCTCGCGATAACGAAGTTTACAAGACGGTTGTCATTGGCGGTAAGCGCTGGATGGCGGAAAACCTTCGCTATATGGATTATTCTTCGGCCGAGGGAGGTTCTTATTCATGGACTGACGCAATGAATGTTGACCCGAAGTGGGGTGAAAATATTCCTTCGTTCCTGATTAGTCACCCGCACCGGGGCATTTGTCCTGAAGGCTGGCATATCCCGGATACTACGGAATGGCTGCATTTGCTTGAATCCGTGGACGGCCCCACTGCGCTTCAGGCGAAGGGTTTTGCCGGTTTCCCGACGGCTACGGATGCCAGTGGATTTTCTGCCTTGGCAGGGAGTGAATATAGGCCATCATACTATTATACTTACTGCTCAGATGTAATTGGCGAATTCGCAGCGCTCTTCTGGACTGCGCCTGTTTATAAAGCTTTTCGCTTGGAAAGGGATACTGCATATATCCCGGAATATGATGGGATTTGTGGTTATCCGAGCATCCGTTGCATCCAGGATGACTAGGTAGTTCCCTAGAAAATGTAATTGCAAAAACGGCACCACTTCTGTCGAAGAGATGCCGTTTTATTTGCATGTTGTTCCGCTATTGAAAATTGCGGTTATTTTTTGCTGTTCATTGCTTCTAGCTTTGCCTTTGCTTCGGCAATCTGTGCGGGGGAGAGCGAAATTCCCATCTCCTGCAATATGGTGATGGTACTCCTGTTCGAATCCATAAAGCCTACATACCTGATTCCGAATTCGACCGAGGAAAAAATCAGGGAAATCCTGCAGGAGGGCGTCAAGGGCGAATCACCTGACAAGGTGTCCGTCGAAATCAAATACCGGCTTGTCGCGGAGAACACGGTGCACTCCAAGGTAAACGAACGTTCGAACATCCTGAAGTCCAAGTGTTGGGACGCTACACGACGCTACATGCGCTACGCCGGCGTGTTCCTTTTCTTGATGCTTGTCATGTGGAACGCGTACAAACTATACGCGCGTCCGGTAACGTGCTGCTGCCCTTAGAAGGTCGGGACCATTTTCCTGCTAGCCCGATTTTACCCTTCCTTAACTTTCCATTCGCCGAGGGTGCGCCTTTCGGCGTCAAAGCTCACGCCAATCTTGAAGAGCCTTTTCGGCATTCCGTCCAAGGTTTGGTTTGCGGTATAGGGGATTAAATATCCTTTATCATCAATCTGTTTCAATGCGTCGTCTGCGGTGCCGTTCTTGTTTAATTTGAACTCGAACATATAGACCGCATCGGCGGTCTCGACAACGGCGTCGCTGCGGCCTGCGGCGCTGCATTCTTCGGTGCGTACAACGTAAGGTGTACATAGCTTGAAAATTAGGAACAGGACCGTCTTGTAGTGGTTTTCGTCCTTGTGTTCCGCGTTGTATGGGATGCCACTCATGAACGCCCGAATCTGCACCAGAGCCTTTTCAATGTCCTTTTCTTCTAAGGCGTCAACAAAGCGCAATAGGAACGAATCATTGTCGACGACATCGTCCATGGCGTAATAGGGCATTAAGGCCTTCAAAAAGCCAAGACGGACCTCGTTATTCGGAAAACCGAGCACATAGCGGTTGCCGGCTTTTGTTGACTTGATGGTCAGGTAGCCGCTTTGGTATAGCATGGGAATGGGATTCTTCGCCGTTTCTGTGGGTGCGTCAAACATGTCCTGCGAGGCCTCGAACCCCGTTTCGAACGGAACAGGGTCAACCTTGTACTTGCGCATAAGCCGCGTCAAGATGGTCGGTGTGCCCGTGGAAAACCAGTAGTTGGCAAGTTCCTTGTCGCTTAGTGCATTTATCAGGCTGAACGGGTTGTATACATCGGGCGAGTTCTTGCTGAAGTGGTAGCCGTCGTATTGCTTTTGCAATGCATTGCACGCCCCGTCGTAGGTAAGGCCATTCTTGTTGGCGAGCGCCAGGATTTCGGGCTGCATCTGCGTCAGGACTTCTTCCTTGGTAATGCCACAGATGGCTGCGTACTCGTCATTCATCGTGATGGCTTTCAGGTTGTTGAGTTCGCTGAATATGCTGAGTTGGCTGAACTTGCTGATGCCCGTGAGAAATACGAACCTGAGAATGCCGCCCAAATCCTTGAGCGGACTGAACAATTTTCGCATCTCGTTTTTGAGCGTAAGCTGAAGCTCCGGGGTTTCCATACTATCAAGAAGTGGGGCGTCGTATTCGTCAACGAGTACCACGGGGGGCAATCCCGTAGATTCGTAGGCCGCCTTGATGAGCAATTCAAAACGGACTCCCCAGGCGGACTTGTCGGACGGTGTAAGCCCATACTGGCGTTCCCATTCGCCGAGTTTTAGGTTGAGTGTGTCCGCCAGGTCTTCTTCGGTGATATACTTGTTCCCGGCAAAACTCAACTTGAACACGGGATATTTCTTCCACTCGGTCTCAAGCTTTTCCATTGCAAGACCGGAGAACAGGTCCTTGCGGCCCTCGAAATAGTACTGGAGCGTACTTACAAGCAACGACTTTCCGAAACGGCGCGGACGGGACAGGAAGTAATACAGGTCTGTATGAGTCAACTTATAGACAAGGTCTGTTTTGTCTACATAATACATACCGTCTTCGCGAATTCTCGCAAAATCCTGAACGCCGATAGGGAATCTCTTTAACGCCATGACGTTAATATACATAAAGATGAGCGTCGCGACAATAGAGTGCATCGCGAGTCGGGTGCGAGAACCTGTTTTCGCTTTGGTCGGAGACTGAAATAAGTAACCTTGTTTAGCGGTAGGTCAAAACATCGCAAGAAAATGTTGTTATTTTTCGCATATGGCTGATAGATTGGTTGAATTGTCGATGGGAGATGCCTAATGGCTGTAACCCCGTTAATGCAGCAGTATTATGAGATTAAGAAACAGAATCCCGGCTGCATCTTGTTTTTTAGAATGGGCGACTTCTTCGAACTTTTCGAAGACGATGCTGTAGTTGCCTCGAAGATTTTAGGACTCACGCTCACGAGCCGCAACAACGGCGCCTCGGGAGCAACGCCTTTGTGCGGGTTCCCGCACCATGCCGCAGACCGCTACGTGCCCAAGATGGTGGCGGCGGGTTACCGCATTGCCATTTGCGAACAGGTGGAAGACCCGAAACTTGCAAAGGGTATCGTCAAGCGCGACATTGTAGAAATCATCAGTGCCGGCACCGCGATGGACGAATCGAACCTG
>JAFXLS010000154.1 GCA_017530965.1 Fibrobacter sp. | reverse complement strand
GTAGATTTCACGACTCAATGCTCAAACAACATATCTGTTGGAACGGCAAGCATGACTATCACCGGAAAAGGCCATTATACCGGTGGAATCAGCAAACAATTTAAAATCGCTAAAGCACCTTTAATTGTTATCGCAAAGGATAAGTCGATTATCTATGGTGACAAACCAGCAAATGCAGGTGTTGAATACAGCGGCTTTGTGAGCGTCGATAACGAAAATAGCTTAAGTGGCTCGATTGTCTATAGCTACGATTACGCTCAATACGATAAAGTCGGTGAATACGCCATTATGCCGAGCGGTTTGGAATCCGACAACTACGAAATTGAATTTGTCGCGGGCAAGTTGACTGTTGAACCGAAGGAAATCTCTATTGCCTGGGATGATAAAGAAACTTCGTTCACTTACAATGGAAAGGCTCATGCTCCGAATGCGACGGCTGGAGGTCTTTTGAACAATGATGAATGCAACATTATTATAGACTCCGCTATGAATGCCGGAAAGTACTCTGCCGAGGCAATAGATTTAACCAATGTAAATTACAAGTTGCCTGAAAATCGAGATGGACCGGACTTTGAAATTACAAAGGCTCCGCTCACGGTTACGGCCAAGAATGCAACAATTGCCTACGGTGATGAACCGTCTAACGCAGGTGTCGAATACAGCGGCTTTGTGGGCGACGATAACGAAAATGACTTAAATGATTCGATTGTCTTTAACTACGATTATGTGCAATTCTATAAAGTTGGCAAATACGTCATTATTCCAGGCGGTTTGTCTTCTGACAACTACGACATCACTTTCGTCGAAGGCGAGTTGACTGTTGAACCGAAAAAACTCACGGTTACCGCCAAAAACGATACGATTACCTATGGTGATGAACCGTCTAATGCAGGCGTTGAATACAGCGGCTTTGTCGGCGACGATAACGAAAGCAGCCTGGATGATTCGCTCATCTTTAGCTACGAATACGGACAATATGGCAAACCTGGCGACTACGCCATTATACCAAGCGGACCCCGATCTGACAAATACGAAATTGAATTTGTCGAAGGCAAGTTGACCGTCCTACCGAAAAAACTCACGGTTACGGCCTTGAACGATACGATTGTCTATGGCGATGAACCGTCTAACGCCGGTGTTGAATTCAGTGGCTTCACCGATGGAGAAAACGAAAAGTCCTTGAACGGCACACTCGTTTATAGCAACGAATACAAGCAATATGGCAATGTCGGCGAATACGCCATTACACCGAGTGGCCTGACTGCCGACAACTACGAAATTGAATTTGTAGCAGGCAAGTTGACGGTTGAACCGAAGGTCGTTTTTATTGCTTGGGATGATGAAACTTCGTTTACCTATGACGGCAAAGCCCATGCTCCGAATGCAGCAGCAGAAGGTCTCGTGAACAATGACAAATGCAACCTCGTTATAGACTCTGCTACGAATGCCGGCAAGTACACCGCAAAGGTAACGGACTTGAGCAACAAGAATTACAAGTTGCCGGCAACGGGTCTTGAACAGGATTTTGAAATAGCCAAGATTCCGCTCACGGTTACGGCCAAGAACGCAACAATTGTCTATGGTGATGAGCCGTCTAACGCAGGCGTTGAATACAGCGGTTTTGTCGTTACGGACAATGAAAAGTCCTTAAATGGCTCGCTCGTCTATAGCTACGATTACAAGCAATATGGTAATGTCGGTGAATACTCTGTTACGCCGAGCGGCCTGACGGCTGACAACTACGAAATCGAATTTGTGGCTGGCAAGTTGAGTGTTGAACCGAAGGAAATTTCCGTTGCATGGGGCGAGTCTTCGTTCACTTACAATGGCTCCGAACATGTTCCGGCAGCAACGGCTGAAGGTCTCGTGAATAGCGACAAGTGTGGCCTTACGATTGCTGGTGCTGCTGCAAATGCCGGCAAGTACACCGCAAAGGTAACGGATTTAAGCAACAAGAATTACAAGTTGCCCGCAACAGGTCTCGAACAGGCTTTTGAAATTACAAAGGCAAATCCGACAATTGTCAAGTCTCCGGTTGCTGTAGAAAACCTGGTGTATAACGGCAAGGCTCAGACACTTGTGACGGCCGGTGAAGCCCAAAACGGAACGCTCGTTTATAAGTTGGCCAGTGAAGAAAAGTATTCAGAAGCTTTGCCGACGGCAACTAACGGCGGTGATTATACTGTGTACTTTATGGTACTTGGCAATGCGAATTACAATGATTTGGAAGCGCAGACGCTCACGGCATCTATCAAGGTCCCAGTTTCTAGCAGTTCTGTGATCGCATCGAGCTCCTCCAGCGCTCCAGCATCCAGTTCCAGCACTGTGGAACCCGGTAGCAGTTCTAGCGATTCGACGACTCCGGTTGCAACGACTACACTTGCCGGTACTTTCAGGGTTGTCTACGCTCGGAACGAGCTTGTTGTTACGAATACTGTAGCTTCGGAACTTAAAGTCGCCGTATTCGATGTACAGGGCAGTCTCAAGATGCATTACCGCGGTTCTGCAGCAGGAAATCACTTCGTCTCGCTCAAAAAATTCGTCCCGGGCATTTACCTAGTCCGTGTAGAATCGAACGGCAAAATGCAGATGCTCCAAGTGCATGTAAAATAAATTGACAAATGTTTAAAAGCACAAGGCGGACTCAATGTCCGCCTTTTTTGCTGCGTTTTCGCAATTTTCAGTAAAATACGGCTTGGCTTGACAAAGCCATTTTAAAATTCTTGTCAAGTCCCTTCCGTATTTTTTTTGAATTTGTCAGTATCGTTTTCTAACTCCAGGCCGACGCCTCCTGTAACGACCCCAAATCATAAACGGATTGTTGAACATTTCTTGTAGGTTTTGAAGAAATGCTGTAAGTGCTTCTCGATAAATTTGAGCGCTTCTTTTTCGCATTTCGGCTGGCGATCGACTTTAGAAATCCAGAGTGCAACGGGTGCAGTAATCTCTGTCGCTAGCATTTCCGGGTCGTCCTTGACGATTACGCCCGCGTCCATCAATGTTTCGAGAATCTTCTGGTACATTTGCAAAAGTCCGTCCACCTGATGCCTTGTCGTGATTTCGGCGAGGCGTTCGCTGCGGAATTGTTCTTGCACCAAGAAAACACGCATCTTCTTGATAATCGGGTCGGTCATTGTAAAGCGGATTCTTTTCATCATTTCGTGGATGAATCCGTCGATATTCTCGGGAATTGTGCCGATTTTTTTCGCGGAACCGAACGATTCCTCGTAGCGCGCTTCGGCGATGTCGATGAGCGCATTCAGGATGTCTTCTTTGCCCTTGAAGTGCTTGTAAAGCGACGGCGCCTTGATGCCGACATCCTGGGCGATTTGCTCCACGCTGGTGCCGTCGTATCCGTTTTGGGCAAATAGCGTTAGGGCGGTTTCAAGGATTTTTTCTTTTGTGGACATGACACCTCTACAGTTAGCTAACATTCATTAGCTAAAATAGCTAATATTTTTTAGCCTACCAAGAGGGCGCAGTTTTTTGGGATTTGAAGAAGCAGTTAAGACAGCACCAGCAGATTTGAAACTGTACGAGAGAAAGCCATTGATAAAGCCGTTGAAATTGTTGCAGAATTGAATCGCGGCAATAAGGTAATTAGACTCAATGACATAGTATTTCCCCAAAAAGGCTACGAAAGCTCAATCCAAGACGGATTCATGGCAAGGGAGAAAGAACTGATTTTCAATGCGACAAGGCCCCAAATCCCGAAAACGAAAAGACCATCGATTACATTCGGGGTTCACATCATAGAAAGGGTAGCAGAAGACTTGCCCCTTCTTTTTAATCTTCTAAGAAATACTGCACGTTCGTTACGACGCGCACTTTCTTGATATACGGCGTATTTTCGTCGCGGTCCTCGATGGAGAACACACCCTGCGTGGCCGTCTTGATTTTGCCCAGTTTGCTATCGGAATCCTTCGCAAACTTTTCGGCGGCGGTGCGAGCATTGCGAGTTGCCTCGTCAATCATGGCGGGTTTGATTTCGTTGAGACCGTTAAAGCTATAGACGGTGCGGTACTGATAATCGCTACCGCTAAAAGCGATTCCATGCTTCAGGAGTTCGCCCTGTTTTTCCATAGTTTTACGGACAAGTTCCACATCGTTCGTGGCCACCGTTGCCACAACCGTCGCAACATAACGATAAGCATGCTTGCCACCGCTGTACAACTCACCATCGGCATCGACAATGGCCGGGGTTGAGTAAGTAATATTTTCCTTTTGTACACCATTTTCGAGCAGGAACTTTTCAAGTATCTGCGACTTAGATTGTAACGTTGCAGAAAGGTCTGCAAGATCGTTGCCCACCTCTTTGTACACAATCGGCCAAATCACGAAATCAGCCGAAACTTCGCGTTCGGCAAGACCGCGCACGAACACCACACGGTCGCGGTCCTTGACATCAATTTGAGCCCGATAGAAAAATACACCCAAGCACAAAATGGCCACCGCCAAAATGATTGCCTCTTTAACTCTTGATTGCATATCCAACTCCTTTTTTACATTAATTCAATATACAAATTTTCTACATTCAAAGCATGCCTGAAAAGACTCTACTTTTGCTCGACTCTTACGCGCTTGCGTTCCGCATGTTTTACGCCTATTCGCAGAACCCGCTGAAAAACAGCCAAGGCGAAGAGGTTTCGATGATGCATGGCTACTGGGGGGCCGTACTCCGCATTTTGGCCAAACACAAGCCGACGCATTTCGCCATTGCACGCGACGTGGCGCACACCAAGACCTTCAGGCACGAACTTTACCCCGACTACAAGGCCAATCGCGGGCCCATGCCCGAAGAAATGGCGGCTCAGATGCCGCTCCTCGGCGAAAGTCTGGAAGCAAGCGGAATTCCGCTCTTGTCGGAACCGGGTTACGAAGCGGACGACGTGATGGCAAGTACCGCCATGGCCGCGGTCGAAGCGGGCTTTGACCATGTGGTGATTCTCAGTAAAGACAAGGACATGTCGCAGATTGTAAGCGACAAGATCCACCTTTTCCACCTGACGAAGGGCGCCGACGGCATTGACTTTGGCCCGGAACAGGTGTTTGAAAAGTACGGGCTTCCGCCGGAGAAAATCCGCGACTACTTGGCACTCATGGGTGACGCCAGCGATAACGTTCCCGGTGTTCCGAAAGTGGGTCCGAAAACCGCCATCCAGTTGCTGAATGACTTTGGCGACATGGACAACCTTTACGCAAACCTGGATAAAGTGACTAAAAAGGGTTTGCATGACAATCTGGAAAACAACCGCGAAAAGGCATTTCTCAGCCGCGAACTGGTGACACTCCAGACCAAGCGCGCCTTTAGTGGCAACCTCGACACGCTGGAATACAACGGCCTGCACGTAGACACCTTGGCGCAGATGTTCAAGGATCACGAAATCAACAGTCTACTCCGCCTTTTGGAAGGCATTCCCAGCAAGACGGGCTTTGTGCGCGAAAGCGATGGCACGGAAAGTAGCGACTCGGCAAATGGAGAAGCCGTAGTAAGCGCCGATTTCCCGGTCGATGTTCCGCCGACATACATTTGTGTTGACACCGATGAAATCTTCGAGCAGATGAAGGCCGAATTTGCCGCCGCAAGCACTGTGGGCATCGACACCGAAACTGACGGACTCGATCCGATGCAATGCAACCTCGTAGGGCTTTGCCTTTCGGCAGACCCCGCCAAGGGCTACTACATTCCGCTCGGACATTCCGACGAAATCGGATTCCCGTTGCCGACAGGCCCCAAGGGCAATTACGACTTGAACAAGGTCAAAGCCTGGTTTAGTGAATTTATTCAATCGCCGCGCGAACTCGTTTTCCATAATGCGAAATTTGACTTGCATGTGCTGGCACGCACCTTCAAGATTCCGCAGAGCGCTATCGATAACGCAAACCTCATCGACACGCTGATTGCGGCGTGGATGCTTTCACCGGGACAGTCGGGCCTTGGCCTCGACAACCAAGTGATGCAACGCCTGCAACACGAAATGATTCCGATTGAAAACTTGATTGGCCGCGGCAAGAATCAAATTACCTTTAACCGGGTCAACATCAAAGATGCAACGGAATACGGCGCCGAAGATGCCGTCTATACACTTCGCCTGTGGGAACCGCTCAAGAAAGAACTTGAAAAGCTCGATTACGTGAAGTATTTCTTCGAGCAAGAAATGCCGCTCTTGAAGGTTCTTTTCCAGATGGAATCTGTGGGCGTGGCAATCGATGTTCCTGCCCTCAAGACGCTGGAACAGGAACTGCAGCGCCGCATCGAAAACTTGGAAAAAGAAATCTGCGACATGGCTGGTTTCGAATTCAACATCGGTTCGCCCAAGCAGCTCGGTGAAGTCCTTTTCGATACGCTCGGACTCCCCGAAATCAAGAAGCGCAGTACCGACGCCGTCGTTCTCGAAGAACTCAGCTTCAAGGCGCCGCACCCGATTGTTTTCGCCGTCATAGAATACCGCGAACTCAAGAAAATGCAGAGCACCTACATCACGGTGCTTCCGACGCTGGTGAATCCGGATACCAAGCGCATCCACACGAGCTTTATCCAGTGGGGTACCGCGACAGGCCGCCTTTCGAGCCGCGATCCGAACCTGCAGAACATTCCCGTACGCAGCGACCTCGGCAAAAAGATTCGCGCCTCGTTCGTGCCGCAGAGCAAGGACAACGTGATTCTCGCCGTAGACTACTCGCAGATTGAATTGCGCATGCTTGCGCACCTGAGCGGAGACGAAGCGCTCATTGAAAGCTACAAGGAAGGCATCGACATTCACGCCCGCACTGCAGCCGCGATTTACGGAGTCAAGCTCGACGAAGTCAACAGCGACATGAGGCGCGATGCAAAAGTCGTGAATTTCGGCGTACTCTACGGCATGACCGCCTTCCGCTTGAGCCGCGACTTGAAAATTCCGATGTCGCAAGCAAAGGACTTTATTACCGGCTACTTCGATATGTATCAAGGCGTGCAACAATACATTGAAGACATCAAGGCGGCCGCCCACCGCGACGGTTATGTCGAAACGCTTTCGGGCCGCCGCCGTTACATTGCAGGCATCGATAGCAGCGACCGCATGGAATCGCAGATGGCCGAGCGCATGGCCGTGAATACTCCCGTCCAAGGCTCCGCCGCAGACCTCATCAAGATTGCGATGATCCGCATCCAAAAGCGAATCAACGAAGAAAACTTGCCGCTCAAGATGATGCTGCAGGTGCATGACGAACTCGTATTCGAATGCCCTCGCGACCAGGTGGAACCCATGTCGCAAATGGTCAAGGCCGAAATGGAAGGAGCCATGCAGCTCAAGGTTCCTCTCGTCGCAAGTGTTGGCTTCGGCGAGAACTGGCTCGTCGCTCATTAAGCGACCGCTCGCGCCCACAAAGTAACCAAATCTTTTCGTACGTTGTAAGCCGTTCAATAGTTTTTGAATGGGTGTGATGATTATACAATATGTTTCAAATTTTTCGGTATAAATTAAGGGCGTATTCTGAAAAAGGACCGAAAATGAAGCATATTCTTGCCAAAACCGCCCTCTTTGCCCTCGCAGGAACCCTTTCTGCGACCGCAGCGACACTCCCGACCGCCAAGGAAGTCCAAGCCAAAATGGGCATGGGTTTCAATATCGGAAACTCAATGGAAGTGCCGAATAACCCGACTTTATGGGGCAACCCCTACCCGACTCAGGCGTTGCTCGACTCCGTGAAGGCGGCAGGATTCAACACGGTCCGCATCCCCTGCGCCTGGGACAGCCACACCAGTGGCGGCAAGGTCACAGAAACTTGGCTTGACTCCGTAAAAACGGTGGTTGACTACGCCATGCGCGCAGGCCTCTATACGATTTTGAATATCCACCACGAAGGTGAAGGCGGTTGGTTCCAGAGCAACATCGGCACAAGTGTCAACCAGACGATTGACAACAAGATGAAGACTTACTGGACGCAAATTGCGAACAAGTTCAAGGACTACAATGAACGCTTGATGTTTGCAGGCGCCAACGAACCCGGCCCGAATGTGAATACGTGGACTCCGCAGCATGTGTCCACCCTCATGCACTACTATCAAACCTTTATCGATGCTGTACGTTCTACGGGCGGCAACAACGAAACCCGCACCTTGATTATTCAGGGTTTGAACACCGACATCGACAAGTCCGTCGCAAACGCTCCGGTGAGCACCTTCCCGAAAGACAACGTTGAAGGCCGCTTGATGTTCGAAGTGCATTACTACGATCCGTACCAGTACACGCTTATGACAAGCCAGCAGGACTGGGGCGCAAGCGAACCTATTCAGCCGCAGTACTACTATGGCGACTACACCAAGGCCGGCGAACCCAAGCGCAACGCGGGCTACAACGCCTGGGCAGGCTCTGTGGATTCCAAGCTCGGAAGCATCGTCCACCCGCAGGAACAGTTTGCCAAGATGAAGACGAACTACGTGGATAAAGGTTATCCGGTAATCGTAGGCGAATTCGGCGCCAACGTTCGCAGCCCGGAATTGAACGGTTCCGACCTGAACCTTCACAAGCAGGGCCGCGTACAGTGGCATAAAGACGTTGTTTCTGCCGCCAAGCAATACGGCCTTACCCCGATTCTCTGGGACATGGGCAACGAAAGCGATTCCGGCTATGACAACATGGCTTACATTCGCCGCCAATCTTCACCGGTGGGCAAGGTTCTCGAAACGGACGTTATCAACGCCATGCGCAGCGTGTATAACCTCGGCAACTATAACAATACCGGCATTACCCACGTAGAAGACTATATTACCGGCGGTAGCGGCGAACCGACTTCCAGTTCGAGCGAAACCATTTCCAGCAGTTCTAACGCAACTACGTCCATTCACACAATTGCCAATGCAAGCAACGTCAAGTTTTTCCGCAACGCCAACACCCTTTACGGCACCAACCAGATTTCCCTTTTCGACTTGAACGGAAACCTCGTTCGTACTTCGGCCAAGGCTTCTACCGGATATACCGAAATGCAGTTGCAAGGACTCCATCAGGGCAGCTACATTGCAAGATGCCAGGGCAAGGTGATGTTAGTGCAAATTCGCTAAAACGCGCTTTCAAAATCTCAACACCCCCATATATAATATTTCCCGATTTTTCAAAATCGGGATTTTTTGCTCAATTTTGCCATTTTTTCACGATTTTCGCCCTAAAAAGGCACTGTTGTAGCCGTTGAGAATTTATCACCACATATTTTCGTCCAAGGGACATTTTTATTTACGGCACCCCTTTTAGAATTTAATTTCAATACAAAGACAAAAATGTTTGGTTTTCTAAGCCTAAATAAAGGGTGCAACCCAAAAGGAGCATAAAATGAAACTTTACGGACTCTTCGGAATCGCCTGCGGCATGACGCTGTTTGCAAGCACAGCAGCATTTGCCCTCCCCAAGGCAACCGAAATTTACCCCAAGATGGGTCTCGGCTACAACATCGGCAACACGATGGAAGTTCCGGGGAACCCGACGGCCTGGGGCAACTCCTTCCCGGATGCAGCCTACGTGAAGGCCATCAAGGACGCAGGCTTTACCACCGTGCGTATTCCCTGCGCATGGGATAGCCACGCCTCCAACGGCACCATCAACGCCGGCTGGCTTGACTCCGTCAAGACGGTTGTCGATCTCGTGATTGGCAACGGCATGTACGCCATTCTGAACAGCCACTGGGATAACGGCTGGCTCGAAGACCGCGTATTCGACGGCACGGGTTACGCCAAGGACGAGACCATTACCAGTTCTGCAGCAGAGGTTGCTGCCAAGCAGGAAAACTACTGGAAGCAGATTGCCACCAAGTTCGCCGAATACGACGAACACCTGATTTTCGCCTCTGCCAACGAACCGGGCGTAAACGACCCGTGGAATGGCGGTTCCGATAACGGCCAGTGGGCATTCGATGAAACCCGTATGCAGGTTCTCAAGCAGTTCCACGAAGCCTGCCTCAAGGCAGTGCGCTCTACCGGCGGCAACAACGCCACCCGTATCGTGGTCGTGCAATCTCCGCGTACCGAAATCGACAAGTCTCCGCTCCTCGCCTCGATGTACCCCACCGACCCGGCCGGCGAAGGTTACACCATGGCCGAAGTTCACTTCTACCCGTATCAGTTCTCGTTGAAGACCGATGGTGACACCAAATACGATTGGGGAACCATGAATGAATTCTACTACTGGGAAGACCAGACTCCGGGTAACGATGCCGCACATACATGCTCCGGCACGTCTCTCGGTTCCAAGAGCTCCATCGACGAATTGTTCAGCGGCCTCAAGAGCCGTTTCTACAACAACGGCATCCCGGTCGTGATTGGCGAAATGGGCGCCGTCAAGCGTTTCGGCCTTACCGGTGAAAGGCTGAGGGCACACCTGAACGCACGCGCTGCTTGGTACGGCTACACGGCTGCCGCAGCAAAGAAAAACGGCCTTGTTCCTTGCGTGTGGGATACCGGTGACGAAGGCGACGGCAACTTCACCATTATTCGCCGCCAGGTGAGCAAGTTCGGCGGCAACGTGGGTGACATTACCGACTACGAAACACTCAACGCCATGCGCGACGCTTACGGCCTGGCCGCTCTCACGGGCAACTCCATCGATGCTATCGTCAACCAGAATCCGGACATCGCCGAAGGCTCCGGCAAGGGCGTCGAAATCACCTACACGTCTGCAACTTCTGACTCCAGCGAAACGGGAACTCTCCGCATCAATTTTGCCAACGGCAAGAACCTTTCCGGTTATGTCGGCATTGAAATCAGCATGAAGGGTTCCGTAGCCTCCGCTGGTCCCTGCACCGGAGAAAGCGATGGCTGCGGCGCATACGGCTGGACCTCCATGGATCTCTTCATGATGACTGGAAGCTCTTGGGACTGGTTTGATGCCTCCGTCCTGAAACAGGCCGATCAGGAACTGACCTCCTCTTTCCAGACCTTCAAGATCATGTTTGACGACTTCCGTACTACTCCCACGGGCCTCAACTCGGTGAACGCCATTGGCCTTAACCTCTACGGCACCCAGGTTTCCGGTACAATCACGATCGACTACATCAAGGGCATCAAGGCCGACGGTTCTACCGAAATCATCGATGACTTTGACAAGAAGCCGTCTACAGAAGGCACCGCCAGCGGCAAGATCGTCGCCATCAGCGGAACCTCCGCCATCACGGCCAAGCCCATCGTCGCAGCCTCCAAGATGCTCGTCAATGTACAGCCGGGTATGGTCACCGCCTCCTTCAGCGCGGCCACTACGGCACCGGCCAAGGCAATGCTCCTCAATAGCCTCGGCCAGGTAATCGCCCAGCAGAACTTCACCGCAAGCAAGGGTCTGAACCGCGTGGAACTTTCCAGCGACTACCGCGGTCCGGCAATGCTCATGGTTAAGCAGGGCAGCCAGAAATTCATCCAGAAGGTGATTCTGAAGTAAGTTTCGTGTGGAATCCCGGCAGGTTGGAGTGTCTCGCCGGGATGCTTGACAAAGCAGAGAAATCCGGTCCATCGACCGGATTTCTTTTATATACAGATTATACAGAAAGGGCGAGGCATAAGCCTCGCCCTTTTATTTAAACCTATCTTGAATTACTCATCGCCAGTAACGAGGTCCACCTTCTTCGTCAGGAGATCTTCATCACCCACGTCAGAAGTCACAATCTTACCGTTAATTTCGGCATAGGGCAGCACGTAGAAGTATACGCGAGTTGCGTCTTCGAAGCGGCTGTCGTAAAGATTGATATTGATTTCGGTGGTTCTGCTGTCGGTAACATCCCTGAATTCAAGGGCATCTGCCATACGATCTGTCCTATAGAAGATCTTATAGCCAGAAAGACCGGCAATTTCGTTCTTGTACACCGTCCAAGAAAGCTTATTTTCCGTATCGTCGAAGGTAATCTTTGTAACGTTAGAGGGACGGCCAGAAAGAGAACCCGGCGTAAAGTTCACAGCCAGCTTCTTGGAACGACCTTCCTTCGTATAAACGGAACCTTCAAGGCAATAGGTGGAACGGTTCCACTTGTTGGAAACGGAATTGATCATGACAGTTCTACCATCACGGTCAAGTCCCGAAGCAACCAACACCTGGGCACCACCTTCGCAGCGGCCTGCTTCTACATTGGCGATTCCACCCTTGTAAACCGACCAGGCATTTTCAACAGAATCTTCCACAAGATCCGTCGAGAAGGTGAGGAAAATATCGGCATCTTCGTCAATGGTATCCAGGGTAGCGAAATTCGTACGGATCAGTTCCGGAAGCAGACCAACCACTTCCATGGTGATCTGGTTCATGCTACGAACTTCACCGGCGCGAAGGCCACCCACAACCAGTTCATCAGCGTTGCGAGCCTCATAGGTCTGGCCATCGATTTCTGCCTGCGGAACCACAATCTGGTAGTCGCAGTTTTCGGCAAGGTTCTTGAAGGAGAACACGCCGGAAGCATCGGTGGTCGTCTTGATTTCAGACGGATAGACTTCTCCGTTGACATACTTGATGACCACCGGAATCTTGGAAGCGGCAGTCAAGTTGTCAGTCTTGGTATCCTTCAGAAGAACGGTTCCGTTAACGGTCACGCCTTCCTTATGCAAATCCACCTGCAGAATTCTGTCGGCCACGCGGGCAGTGTTGCCCTTGCCGGATTCTTCGATAGAGATATTTGCAATCTGGTGAGCATAGCCTTCTTTAGAAACGATGTAGCGGTAATCACCGATAGCATTCTTTTCCCATGTGACAACGCCCATGGAATCAGAATAGAGCGTATCCTGATCCAGTTCCGAATAAACCACAGCCGAATCAATCGGGAGACCAGACTTGGAATCCACAATCTTCATCGTGATTGTAGAATTAGTCTTGGCTTCATCAGTTGCATTGACAACTTCATCTTCCATGCAACCCGTCATCAATACGGTGGCAGACGATAAAAGAATTAAAACCTTTTTATTCATGTTGTTACCTATTGATTAGTCGCTTATTCTTTTTCCGTTTTAACTTCGAACTTGCTCGGAGTTGCAGCAACAGCGTCAGCCGTAACCGTATCGCCGTCCACAATCACGTACGGGAGCACAATGAACTTGACCCATTCCGTACCGGAGCGAATCACGCTTGACGTAGAGACAAAGGCGCGGTCACTTTCGGCGGTGGGCTTAATGGAAGCGTATTCTCTGTACCAGTAGTAGTTATGATCAATACTGGAGCGGTCGTATGCGCCATACTTATCTGCATTGTTAGCACACTTCGAGTCATTCATATACATAGTCTGATCATACTTAGTTGTGCAGGACACGGAATCCGTGTAAGCCGTTACATAGTAATGTGTCGTAGTTGTCGGAGCCGTTCCAATCTGGGCATATACTTCATAGCATTCATTAGCCGTGCTGGAATAGCTGTAGATCTTCGAAGTACAGGTCACCGGTTCGTCAAGGGTCTTATTAAAGCGCCATATGTAATCAGTTGCAACGCGGAAACCATCATCATCATACACAGGCCTAGATGTCGTATTATACCCATACAAGCTATATTCTTCACAGTCTGTATAAGACCCTGTTGAATACGGAACTGTGCAAACAGCAGAATCCGCAGCCTTTGTCCAAGTGAAGGTATACTCATAGGAGTCATAATTATCCATTGAAGTCACTTCAGTCCTGGAAGAATCCGTATACCAGAAGTAATTGTAATTGGTTTCTTGGCGGTCAGAGCTACCGAAATCTTCGTACTGCACGCAACTCATCACGTTCGTTTCTTTCTTGCAAGAAGTAGAGTCTATGGGAAGTTCTCCGGTGCTCCAAGCCTTGTATTCTTCAAAGTCAGCGGATTCGCTCGTCTGGAAGAACACCTTGTAGCCCTTGACTTCGTTTTCGCCCTTAGTCCAGCGCAATGCGACATAACGGCCATAGTAGTCTTCGGCAACCAGGCCCTTGATCAAATCGGGTCTAGAAACGGTGCTACCCGGCACGAACTTCTTGGTAATACGAACGCTCTTGCCTTCGTTGGTGTACACAGTACCCACAACCGTATAGGTTGCAAGCTTGGTCCACTTTTCAGAAACAGGCTTGATTACCACGGTTCTGTCATCGTCATCCAAAGATGCGGTGACCAGCACTTCCGTATTGCTACCGATAACGAGATCAGGGTAAACCACATCATATTCGTCAACAATGTAGTTGTAAGCGCCCTTGTAGACCTTCCATGCCGTAGACACGGAGTCCGCCAACAAGGCCGTCGAGAAGGAAAGCTTCACATTGTCATCGGTTTCAAGGGTCTGCAGGTTATCCTTGATGAGTTCCGGAGTCAGGCCCACAATGGACATGGTCACCGGTTCAAGAACGCGCTGTTCGCCGTTGCGGAGTTCAGAGTTGACCGCCTTACGTTCTTCAGAAGCGTAGGTCTTGTCATCTACAGACACCTGAGGAACCTTAACAGAATAGGCAAGGCCTTCGGCAAGGTTCTTGAATTCATACACGCCCGAAGTATCGGTCACGGTAGTAATTTCAGACGGAACGATGAAGGTGTTATCGTAAGAGAGAACGACCTTCACGTTCTTTGCTGCAGAAAGGTTACCGTTCTGAGGATCCTTCAGCAACACCGTACCCTTAACCGAAACGCCTTCCTTGTACATGGGAATGATTTCGATACGGTCTTCTACACGAGCGACATCGCCCTGGCTATTTTCCTGAAGCAGGGCCGTATACGTACGGGTTGCATAACCAGCTTTGACAATGGTGTATTCGTAATCACCGATGGCGTTTTTCGTCCAAGTGGTGACACCCACCGAGTCCGTATATTCCGTTTCGGCATCGATGAGAGAATAGACTTCTGCAGAATCAATGGCAAGGCCCGTGCTGTTATCCACGACCTTGAGCGTGATTGTGCCCTTGGACTTTGCTTCGTCCGTAATGTTTGTAACGGTATCATCGCCGCAAGCACTAAGCAGCATAGCGGCAGATGCGATTCCAAATGCGAGTTTGAGTTTCATAAGTTGATTTACTCCTGTTTTAAAATTCTTTTGCCATTATGCTAGGGTTATTCTTTATCCTTAACACTCGGATTCTCGGGATCCGTCGTGTCGCATTCCTGCGTTGCAGGATCATAGGTTGCTCCGCCGCACTTTTCGTACTTGGCATCAGCAGCACAGAATTCAGTAGTCGGATTATAAGTTAAACCGCCACAAAGAGCATACAGAGAAGTCCCTTCGCAGAAATGCGTTGTAGCATTATAGAGGAGGCCGCCACATTCCTGATACTTTTCAGTAGCAACCGTACCCACGCAATATTGAGAAGCCTTCAAATAGTATTCGCCAACAACCACGTTTTCCGGATCGGATTCATCGTCATCACACTTACCATAGGTTGTCTTCGGATAAGTCGTTGCAGCGGTCAAATAATCATTTTTATTATAAGCCTTACCATTTTCGCAGAACTGCACGTCTTCATCAATCATGGTCGAGCCACAATTGAACGGAGCAATAACGCCGGCATCGCATTGTTGAGTCAAGGTGTTGTAGATACCCGTCACAGCATTTTCTGCATCAAGGCACTTGGCATAGCCGGCAGCAAGAACAGTGTCCTCTTTGAAAACCGGATTGTCATCTTCCACATCGATCTGGCAAGAAATGATCGAATATCCAACAGCACTTGTGGCAG
Organism: Fibrobacter sp.; assembly: GCA_017530965.1. Taxonomy (GTDB): domain Bacteria; phylum Fibrobacterota; class Fibrobacteria; order Fibrobacterales; family Fibrobacteraceae; genus Fibrobacter. The sequence goes on along the minus strand of JAFXLS010000154.1, from coordinate 34,804 downwards.
AGCAACTATAACCAACATCACCCTTGGCACCATCATTCACAACGTATTCCGTTGCACTTGTTCCAGTACCACAGGTAATGGTTGCAGTGCCATCGCCATTGTCTGCAATAGAGCAGTTGTCGCCATTCTTACCGGCAGCACCATTTTCACCAGCGGCACCATCTTTCACAGTATAGGTCGTTGCACTTGTTCCAGTACCGCAGGTAATGGTTGCAGTACCATCGCCATTGTCCTCGATCGAGCAGTTGTCACCATTCTTACCGGCAGCACCATTTTCACCATCATATACCTTAGCCACATCGTCACCGCAGGTAATGGTCGTCACGCCCGTCGTCGTGTTCTTGGAAACAGTGCAGTTTTCACCAGGTTCACCCTGTTCGCCCTGCTCACCCTTGGCACCATCATAAATTTTAACAGTCGTCGTTCCGCAGGTGATAGTAGCATATGTACCATTAAGATCAGACGACTTTAAAGAACTCGTTGTACAACTCGTTCCATTGATGCCGTTAGTACCATTCTTTCCGTTAATGCCGTTCAAAACGGTGGCCTCGGTTCCGTCTTCACAACTAATCACGGAAGCTCCGTCTGTTTTGGAAACCGTACAGGAATGTCCGTTCGGAATCAAGCCAACCTTTTTTTCGCCACAGAACAGTTCAAAGCCGCTTTCAACCTTCTTGGCTTCGCAGGAAGTACCGTTTTCACCATTCTGGCCATTTAAGCCATTATCACCGTTCACACCATTACGGCCAGCCTTACCATTATACACGACACCGACAGAATCACCGCCGCAAACCAGCTTGAACCCGGAATCGTCTCTTAAAGCTTCGGCACCGCAGGAGCCATACACACCAGCAGACGAAGTCTTAAGGAAGCCGTAGCTTTCGTTATTACAGGTAATTTCGAGCCCCGTTTCGGAAGGATTGAGCAAACAAGCGCTCTTGTTTGATTCCGAAGAACCCGATGTCGACGACTCGTCAAAGCAAGCACTCAGCGTCAACATGCCAAAAGCTGCCGGAACTAGCAGAAAAAGTGATTTTTTTATTACTTTCCTCTTTTCAAAAAATTATTCAAAGACGAAATGTAAAACAATAGTTAACAATCGTCAATGATTTTCATCACATTTGTAAACAAAACTCAATATTTTTGTTGGAAATTATGTAAAAAAAAGTTATCTTTCAGTGATGGTGTTTAAAAAAACAAAGGGATGTGTATGAAATTAAGCAAAACTATAGTTTGCACAATCATAACCGCAACAGCCATGGCCAATGCCGCCGACGCCTTGGGTGGAGATGGCGACTTTTACTACAACGAGTACGTTCCCACCAGCTGGAGCCTTAACGTAAAAGGTGGAGCAAGAATGGGCGCAATCGAAGGCGAGTACGACGGTGATTACAATTACGTCCTTAAATTCTGGTCTAACGGCCCCACTACCTACGATTACTACATCCAAGCGTTACATAAAGTTCCCCTGGAATACGGATATTCTTATCAAATCGAAGCCCTCGGCTACTATTTTTACAACGACGAGACCGGCGAAACCAATTATGGAGCATCCATCGGAATTCAATCTTCAGATGGAGAAATCCAATACCTAAGCGACGAGCTCAGCTTTTCTCCTCTAGACGCGATATACACATCCAAGACCTACAAGCATTGCGATGCTTCCGATAAAACCGCCAACCTCTATATAAACGCAGGACATACAGTCGGCGACTTCACCGACGAGGCGACTTATTTCGATGGAGCCGGTTTTTCGATTATGTCCATTCAGGTCATAAAAACTGCTATCAGCTGCGGCGGAGTCACCCCCACATCCTCTAGCAGCACCATCACTCCGAAATCCAGCTCCTCTACCCAGCAGAATGGCAAACGAGTCGGCCCCGTTGCCCAATACGGACAATTACAAACAGGTACCAACGCATCCGGTTACGGACGCATTTACGGTTCTTGTCCCACCTGGAGCGTCAGCGGAAAAGAAGTACAAGTCAAGGGCATGAGCCTCTTCTGGAGCATCAACGACGCTTCGGCCGCATTCTGGGACGCAGACGTCATTACACGAATGGTCAAGGAGCACAACATCCAGCTCATCCGCGCTGCAATGGGCGTCGATGAAGAATGGGGTGACGGGAACTACTTTACCAGCACTCGCTACTACCAAAATTTGATGGACGAAGTGGTTCAAGCCGCAATCGACAACGACATTTACGTAATCATCGACTATCACAGCCACAGAGCCCACGAAGACGTTACCAGCGCCAAAGAGTTCTTTACCCGCATGGCAAGTAAATGGGGCGATTACGACAACGTGATTTTCGAAATCTTTAACGAACCGGCTTGCATCACAGGCGGAACCGGAGATTGTTCGGAAATCGAATTTGGTGGCGGATACCTGGGATGGAGCAGCATCAGAACCTATGCAAACCAGGTCATATCCGTCATTCGAGAATATTCTGACAACTTGATTATCGTAGGCACCCCAATGTGGGATCAACAGCCAAACGCAGCAATCAATTCAAAGGTTACCGACAAATACAACAACACTGCCTACGCATTCCACTATTATGCCGGTTCCCATTCCACATCCGTTGAAGGTGCAAACGCCGTCAAGGCAATGAACGCCGGTTTGTCCGTTTTCGTTAGCGAATGGGGAACGATCAATGCCGACGGGAAAGGCGCCGTCGCAAGTTCCAATACGACTTGGCAAACCTGGATGAACACCCACAAGCTTTCGTCTGCAAACTGGTCACTCACCAACTTGACCGAAGACGTGAGCGGACTTTATGGGGGCGACGGCCAGGGCGGTTCATACTTCAGCGCAACCACAAGACCGACTTCTACAACCTGGAACTATTCCAAGAGCGGCACATGGTTAAACACCAACGTATTTGACAACCTTCCGGGCTACAGCGATTACACTGCATGCGCCGGGACCGTCACACCGAAATCCTCCAGCAGTTCTACAATCATTCCGAGCTCCAGTTCCAAGCCGGCATCCAGCTCCAGCAAGGCACTCAGCAGTTCGAGCAAAGCCATCGTCAGTAGCTCTTCTGCCATAATCATTCCGACCATAAGCAGCTCCAGCAAAACAATCGCAAGCAGTTCCAGTCAAAACACTGTTGTAAACGCCGATTGGAATTCCGAAAACACCGTATTGTCCAACAACACCGCCGACGGTGTCATCTTGGGCACATCTCTTTCTGGCAAGAAGCGCATTATCACACGCGACATTTCTCTTACCAAGAGAGAAGACTATGTCATCAGTTTCGAAGTTACAACCGAGAATGAAGAAGCAGCCATTTCGGTTAAGGTTACAAGCGGAGATCAAAAACTTTGCTCCGATGCCTTCGACATTTCCAAAAAGACCACAACCATTACATGCGATTTCACGGCAACAGGCTCATCGGCCACATTAACCGTAGCCGTTTCTGGAACCGACGACGTAGTCACCTTATCGAATTACAAACTCAGCAATGGTACCGAGGCTATCGCAACCATCCAAAAGCCAGCATTTGGCCTAAGCGTCGAAGACAAGCATCTTTACATTGCCACGAACGAAGTCGCAAGCATACAGGTTTTCGATATCATGGGCAACATGGTCATGAAAACGATTAAGTCTGCAAATACAAACGACGTTTCGCTCCAGAACATCACCGATGGGCACTATATTATCCGCGTCAAGAGCAAGAGCGGCATACAATCGATTAAGGCAAATATTAAATAAAGCGATATAAATACAGCTTATAAAACCGGGGCGGAATCTAAGGCAAAGATTTCGCCCAGTTGTTTGTCGTCCATGTCGGCGAGCCAGGTTTCGCCGGCATTCACCGTCATCTGGGCAACAGCCTTCTTGGCTTCCAGCAGGGCATCGATTTTTTCTTCGAAGGTTCCCTTGGTAATAAAGCGGTGCACCTGGACATTCTTCGTCTGCCCGATACGGAAGGCACGGTCAGTGGCCTGCGCCTCAATCGCCGGGTTCCACCAAAGGTCGTAATGAATCACCTGGGAAGCGGCGGTCAAATTAAGGCCCGTACCCGCCGCCTTCAGCGAAAGAATAAGCACCTTGACTTCCGGGTCTTCCTGGAACTTGCGCACCATTTCGTTGCGCTGGTTTTGCGTGCAGCCACCGTGATAGAAATCTGCCGTGATGCCAAGTTCGCGATCAAGAGTTTCCTTCAAGAGTTCGCCCATTTCTCGGAACTGGGTAAAGATAATTGCCTTTTCACCCTGATCCTGAATCGAGCGCAACAAATCCAGAAGCATGGAAAGCTTTCCAGAATCTTCGACCTTCGCCTCCCCCGCCTTCAGATAAGTTCGCGGATGGTTGCAAATCTGCTTGAGCGCAAGAATCATCTGGAGAATCAAGCCCTTCCGCTTGAAGAGGCTATGAGAATCGCCCGCTGCATTCGACGCGCCAGAAGTATTTGCAACTTCAGCCAGCACATCTTCATTAATATCAATAGAAGCGCCTTCTTCAAGCATCTGTAATTCTTTCATGAACTCGTCGAGCGTACGCTTGTACAACGCCGCCTGAGAGCGCGTGAGAGCAGCATATTCATTCTGCTGAATTTTATCGGGCAAGTCGCTGATAATGCTCTTGTCCGTCTTCATGCGGCGCAACATGAAGGGGCCTGTAATTTTCTTGAAGCGGTCTGCAACGGCCTGGTTCGCATTTTTCTGGATAGGCGTCTCGTACTTGTCGCGGAATTCATTTGCCGAGGGCAAAAAGCCGCGGTTGCAGAAATCCATAATGGTCCAGAATTCCATAAGGCGGTTTTCCACCGGAGTTCCGCTCATGGCAATTTTCATGGGCGCCCTAAAGGCACGAATCTTTCGGCTCTGCTCGCTATCGGCATTCTTGATGTTCTGGGCTTCGTCAATGACCACTACCTGCCAATTCAGCTTTTCCAGCTTCTTGAAATCCAATCGGCAAGTCGAATAAGTCGTAATCAACAAGTCTGCATTGAACTTGTCCAGTTTTCTCGAAGCCCCGTGATAAGTAAACACGGTCAGTTCCGGTGCAAACTTCTTGACTTCCATCTGCCAGTTGCACAAAAGGCCTGCCGGCACCACAACAAGTGCGCGCCCCTCATTCAGGCGGCCGTCCTGCTTCATCTTCAGCAAGAAGGCAATTACCTGAAGCGTTTTACCGAGGCCCATGTCATCGGCCAAAATGCAGCCAAAGCCCATTTCCAGGTTCTTGTACATCCAGGAATAGCCGCGTTCCTGATAGGGGCGAAGTGTCGCATTCAAGTTCTGCGGCAAGGCGATTTCGGTTTCACCGCGCCAAGAATCAAACTGTTGCTTCAAGCCGTCGGTCATATTCACAGGAATGTCGTCGCATTTGCCCGTGAGGCATGCCTGAATCAGCTTCGCCGTCGAGGGGATAAAGTTTTCGGTTTCTGAATCGCCGTTGTCACTTTCCAAGTCGACTTCGGCATTTTCAGCAGAATCCGCAGCAACGGCTCCCGGCGCATTTTTCTTTTCGTGTTCATCCAAGCGCTGCTGCAAAAGCGCCAGGTCATCCGACGTGTATTCGATGTAGCGGTCCTTATACTTCAAGAGACCGCCCGCATCCTTCGCAAGCCGCAAGAATTCTTCAGCAGAAACATTCTCGTCACCGAGAGCCACTTCCCAGTCAAAGTCCAGCAGGTCTCCCGCCGTAAACGCGCCGATACCGAGGCTACCCTTCAGCTTCATCTGCGTCTTGGGCCGCGCCATTTCCCTTAAGGAACGGGGCATCTCCGTCACGATACCGAACACTTCGAACTTCTTGACTGAATAAGTCACGAATTCCTTAAGTTCCGCGCCATGCATCACCAACGGCTCCACGGCGCGGCGTTCCAGATACGCCTTCAGTGGCTTAAAGGTTTCTGCGACGCAGTTGAGCACGTTCATCAGCGACAAAAGTCTCGGGTCGCTATTTTCAAAAAGCATCGCCAGCGTTTCGCGCCCCGCTGAAGATTCCACCAGAACATTCAACGCTATTTCCTTGCCCAGCTCCGAGCAGTGGAAAATAATCTTGTGGTTGAATTCCAGCGAATTGTAGACTGAGAACCAAGCCTGGATTTTAGAGGGAATCTTGAGGCCGTTGGCAGCAAGGCGCCCTGACTTACAGTCAAAGAAAAAACCGAGCAAATTTTCGTGAGTGCCCTTCTTATAGCTCTGGGCCGTGCGGGCAAAGCGCAACAACTTTCCGATAAACACGGACAATATGTGTTCGGCTGCGCTGTCCAAGTCTTCGCGAACCTGATCCCGTACCGTAAAGGCAAAGTCATCGGGCACTGACTTTTCAAGTTCCGCTACCACCGCCAACACATCAGGAAGCATCTCTGCAGGCAACCAGCGCATCTGAGCCGTCACGTTATTCAGCCAGAACACCTGCGGGTAAATCGCACCGCAACGCACCAGATAATACGCCACCTGCAGCAACTGGTGCACAAAGCGCACTGTCACGTGGTTATGCCACACGCAATCCTGGTTCAGGCGGCAAAGCGCCCCCATCACGTTTTCGACCGAAAGGCCAGTCGCCACTTCACGTTCATCTTCCAGCTGGTTAAAAGTCCACTGCCACCCGCGCCCATGCACAATCTGCAGGCGCTCCTTTTCCATCAAAAAAGTGTGGGCATGGTAAATGCCAAAGTCCTGGGCAAACTGTTCAAACTTTTCAAAGTGGTTATAAAAAGCGCGGCAACGTTCCAGTTCGTCTACAAAGCTCTTCTTGAAGTTCCCCGCCGGACAAAACTCCGGGAAATTTGCAAGCATCGCCGGCAAAATATGGGAATAGTCCCGCCATTCCCCGAACTTGAACATCGGGATGCGCGGCGAGGCCACCCGGTTGTTCACCGGCAGGATCCGCACCAGCGTCGGTTCGCTGGGTACGTCCGATTCGACAGGCTCCGGCTTGTAATCCTTAAGATAAGCGATATCTAATCCGTGAATCTTGAAAAGTACAAACGGGTCTGCTGACATCATCTCGGCCAGTTTCAGGAATACCGAAATCACGTAACGGCACGGCAGCGGATCCTTGCAGTCGCAGTTCATGTTCACGCGGTCGCAGGATTCAAAAAGCTCAAGCCCGCTCTTTCCGACAATCAGTTCGATGGAGGGGTTTATGGCGCCATTGGCAAGGGCAGCAAGTTCTACAGGTTGCTGTTTTAAAAGGCCCACAAAAACATCAGAGCGTTCCTTGTCGAACTTCGGAAAAACCAGGTATACATTATGGAGTCCACCGTTAGGCCCCTTGACCGACGCCATAACGCGGTTATCGGCCACAGTAAACGGCTGTACCTGGCCCCGTGTCACATATTTAAAGGCGTAATCAATGTCCCGTCCGGATGCACCAGCAAGCAAGTGGTCTAGCCACTTTTTGCTCCACCAGGTACTTCCATAAACACCATAATCCATAGCCGCCCAAATATAGCAATTTTCCCCGACAAATTTGCTCATTTGAGCAAATTAATCTAGGGAAAGTAGACAATAACGTCCTACATTGCCTTTACTTGCGGCGTTTCACGCCGGTCTTGAGCAGTCGATATTCCTTGTGGCCGTCGTTAAACCTGAAGTCAATTCTCCAGATGTACACACCGTCACCCACCTTGCGACCTTCGGAGCTACGCTCGTTCCAATAGAGGAATCCTAGCCTGGAATGGTCATTTTCATTACCGCGGGAATCCATTTCCATTTCTTCCTTGGTAAAGGTTTGGTTGAACGATGTTACCACATTGGAATAGTTATCGTAAATAATGACGCGGGCCTTGTACGGGGCAATAGACGAAATGCGGATCGTCTGCAGGGAATCGGGAACAAGTTCCCATTCCTTTTCTCCAGGGGGAATCCACTTCGGCTTCTTGTCTTTCTTTAAGAGGCGAATATTGGAAGATACCTCGTAAAGGTAAATATCGCTGTTCTTGCCGCCCACCGACACGCCTCCAATTCCAACGGCATTCTTCTGATCGTCAACATAACCCGAGGCGGGGTTTGTGCGAATGCAGTTGTCCACCAGCAAGTTGTTGTCCTTAAGGACAATCGTCCATTCCTTGCCAGATTCACTTACCGTCGGTTCCCCTAGAACGCGCAGCGCCATGCTCGCCGTATCGGAGCAGCGAGCGGAATAGCGGAACAGATTTTTCCAGGGTTCATTCGTTTCCTTGGTGGAAATCGCTTCGGACATTTCTACAAACAAGGTATCGGGCGGAATGCCGTAGGATTCCTCAATGTATTCCTCTGTCTGGACGCGGCCAGGGTGCTTTTCCGCCTTCACGGGGACCGGGCCAATTTTATCCCGGAGTTCCACCTTTTGCGGGCGGTCGGCAGCAGTCTTTGTCATGCGCAAGTAAGGGGCATTGTCCTTATCGGCAAAGGTCACGCCGTAACCGAATGGTTCCTTGATAACGGCTTCCACCCAGCGGGAATCTTCACTCACGTGCATTCTGCTCTTGGACGCCTTTTTCCACGTCTTTCCAGCAGCATTCCAGAAGACGGTATCGATGCTTGCGATATTTTCGGAAAGGCGCTCAATAAAGTGGACGCGAACGGAATCGGCGCGGCCATCCTTGTCGCTGTCGTAAATTTCGGCATAGTCTGCGGCAGCATAATTGGAATAAACAATCAGCGAGTTGCGGAAACTTAGTGCAGACTCATCGCCATCTACCTCGGCATAAATCTTGACGCGGTTCCTGGTACTCTTGTAGTTGAAAACAGCATCAAGGCGCTTACTTTTCAGTTCCTTCTCGCCATCGACAAAGTAGAACGCCGATGTCGTTTCAAATTCCGAAGAATACACATCGGTTTCTACAGCCTTAAGCCTAATGGTATCGCCGGTATTGGTGAACAGGGTGACCTTGATAGTATCGCGGGCATAAATCGACTTGCTTTCGGCCGTAACACGGAGTACAAACGCCACGCTGTCGGTGGTTTCTACAGAATCTAATTCCACATCGGTTTTCTTTTTCAAGAAACGGTAAGTGGTATCGATGTTATCGGACACAACGACCTTTTTGCTGGCGAGGGTCTTGTATACAGGGTCCTTGAATTCCGCCACAAGGATATCCGAAGCATCGCAAGAAATCTTTCCGTCGCCGCGTTTCGGCGCATATTCATTTTTCTCGATGTCTTTTGTAATCTCGTAATAGCCGGGCTTCTTTTCGGCAACTTTCAAGTTACTTTCAATATCGCCAGAATAGAAGCAAGAAAGCGAAACCGTAAGGGTATCCTTTCCCGGCGTGAAATCCTGACTTTCCAGTGTCAGCCTGATTTTTTCCGTCGTTCTTTTGATAGACTTTCCGGAAGAATCCCCGTTTACGATATGGATATAGTCCGTTTCATCTGGAGCGGGCGGAGGTTCGCAGCCATCAACATAGGTTTTCTCTGTGGTAAGCCAGGTGGTCTTTTCGCCCAAGACATCCCACGCCTCGGCATTGATTTCCAGTTTGCTTCCGCCAAACGCCTTTGAGGGCACCATCACGTCCCAGTAATCGCTGGTTCTGCTGCGGCGTACCATAGGCAAAGTATCGAAAGGCGCCTTGCTACGGCTTCTATAATAAAGCTTTACAGAATCCATTCCTTCAATATCGTGGACTTCGAAGCTCAATTTTACATCGGTCCCCATAGTATCGACACAGCCTTCTGTAATCAGCTTAATATTCGACATCTTGTTCTTGACATAAATGGTGTACGGATTCTTTTCGGGTAAATTGACAGAAGGCGTGTTTCCCACATTTCCCTGAGAATCCGTCGCAATCACATAAAAATCGATACCCGGAGCAATTAGATCGCTATCGGGAATATAAACAGTCCAAGTGCTATCCTTCAGCTTTCTCATGGTAAATTGCTTGTATGCAGACAACGTATCCCCATGGGTGCGAACAAAAGCCTTCACAGACGACATAGAAAGTTTAGACGAAACAACAACTCCGATATTCAAGGAATCCAAATGAAGTTCCTTACCCACAAGTCCCGCGGTCGCCATGGTCAAGGTCACCTTAGGCGGTAAATGGTTTTCGTTCCAGACGGCAGTATCGCTTGTACTCTTGCCATGCACACTCGTCTTGATTTCTACAACATGGGCGTCACCATCGATTACAGTATCGGGAGTAGAATAGCATACCGTGTATTTCGCCATGACAGCAGTGCGAACCGCAGCGTAAATATCTGCCAACTGAGAAGAGGTGGGAGCCGTGGTATAAATACCGCCAGTTCGCACAGCCAGGCTTTTTAAGGGCTCAACAGTCGCCCCCGATCCGACTCCAATGGAATAAATAGAAGTATTGTTGCTGTTCGCTAAATTGACCGCCTGATCCAAGGTAAAGTGAGTTTCGTTGTTGGCACCGTCAGAGAATATAATCACCGCGGTCGGATTCACTTCATCTTTCACCTGTTCTACGCCGCGATAGGCTCCATCGGTAATATTTGTCGAGCTGCCATCAGCAGTCAGCCTGTCGATTCCTGCATAAAGCAAAGCGCGGTCCGATGTCATGGCCTGATGTACAATTCCGTCATCACCATCAAAGCCCACAATGGCAGTTCTGTCATAAGGGCCCATCTGATCCACAAACGCCTTCATGGAATTCTTCGCTTCGACCATACGCGTTCCGGACATAGAAGCGCTTTCATCGGCCACGAGCGCCACCGACACGCCCTTTACGCTCTTATGCACTGTCACATCGGCAGGGAGCGGTTTGTCGTTTTCAAACAAGATAAAGTCCGTAGAATCCAAGCCGTAAACGGAACGACCGTTGTTCTTATCTACAACGGAGACCCTGGTACATACTCTCGGATAGTCGGTCAAATCAAGATTAGTAATCTTCAGTTCTGGCACAATGGAAAAGTCAATAACATAATTTGCCTTGATGGCGCACGAGGAATCCAGCGGAGTAACGGTCGTCCTTGCGCTCGTAGAGTCATCAATAGAAACATTGCCCTTCGTGACTGTCCATTTGCTAAAGATGTAACCGCCGTAAGGAATGGCGATAACTGTTGTATCCCCGGCCATAGGCATGGCGACATCGCCACGGGGGAACACGTTTCCTTCATCGGCAGATTCGACTGTCAACACATAGGGAACCGCAATCCTTGCCGAAATACCCACAAGGGAATCGGGAGCATTATAAGGGGCCACGCCCCAATAATGGGTAGCACCCTTTTCGCCCTGGAACGTCAGATAATACTTTCCATTCGACTTTATCAAGCGCTCGTGCTTGGCACTCAAAAGGGTTCCGTAGCTGTAAACATTCAAGTCAATCGCAGAATCGGCTTTGAATTCTACAAAGTACCAGTTGGTATCGGGTGCAGTCCAGGACATGAACACCTGATTTTTGAATCCGGTGGTGTCGGTATAGTAGTCTTTCGCAAAGACAAAATCCTTCTTTGTTGAGCCAATTGCCTGGACAGACCCCTTGACAAAGGTCGCCTTGACGGTGGCATCGTCCGCAGATTTTATCGTGGTGTTTGCGCTCTTGGTGTTTCCGATATCCGGAGTGCCAGATGTAACGGCCCACTCATTGAAGTTGTATCCGAAATTCGATGTCGCAGAAATGCTTACCGAGCTCGTTTGACTTGCTGGTTTCGGAGTTGTGGGAGTCACTGTTCCATGGCCATCCGAAACAACCGTGATTTGAGCGGACTTTACGATTTTCGCTGTAAAGCGTTTACTGGAATCCGCATTATAATACCGTTGGAAAGACCAATACTGGGGTACACCGGCAGCCCCCTGGAACAGGTAACTGACTGGCATGATAGCGGTGCTATAGGAACCACTAAAGGTTGAATCTGTACCATAGTTCCAGAGGTAGCCACGGGTAATGTCACTATCGGGGCTTTCGATTTCCAGGTAATACCAGCCGGAATCAGGAGCGGTCCATGTCATGGCTACATCATACGGATGGCTCGCATGATCCGTAAAAATGTCCTTATTAAAGGTAAAGGTCTTTGCAGTTGTTCCAATTTTCTGAACAGGTCCCTTGTGGAACTTAGCCTTTATCGTAGCATCACTTTCGATAGATACATTTGTCGAACGCTGGGTTGAAGCGCCAATCGTCACACTACCAGAAACTTTACTCCACTCATCAAAGAAATAGCCCACCTTGCTGCTGGCCGTAATGATTGTATCGCGTCCTTTATGCAGAGCAATCTTGCTATTCGTATTGATCGTTCCCATAGAAGCATCGACATTAATGGAAAGTTCATATCCCCTGCTTATTTTTACGCTATAGGAATCAGAGCTGTCGCTAGTATAATAAGGTCCCAAGGCCCAATACTGCGGAACGCCCGAGGCTCCCGTGAAAGCGAAACCGTTCTCACCGGAATAGTAATGCTTCGAAGAAGATCTCGAGAACGTAGAATCCGTACCAAAACTATAGAGATCGCTGGTTCCCGAAATATTTAAATCAACAAAGTACATACCAGAATCAGGAGCAGTCCAGGTCATGAATACATAGTTGTTGTATCTGCTGTTGTCGGTATACTTGTCCTTATTGAATGTAAACTTACTTTCGTCATAACCGACATTCTGAATGGGACCCTTGCGGAACGAGGCTTCAATAACAGCATCCTTGTTGACAGTCACTTTGGTAGAGCGTGAAGTCAGACTCTTTATAGACGCACCGCCCGAAACCACTCGCCACTTGTTAAAGACATAGCCCATATTTCCATAGGCGGTAACGGTAGTATCTTGACCAGCGCCAAGTTTTATTAGTGAATTACTCGATAGAGATCCGTTGCTGCCAGCGATAACCTTCAGGGACACCGAGCTCCGTATAGTTACCGTAAACGAACTGTTATAATAGCTGGAGCTATAGGGAACAACAGTCCAATACAGTGTTTCGCCCTTATTTTTTACGGTAACAGGGAGACTGTAGCTGTTGCTAAAATAATCATAGTCATTATAAGACCTGAACGTGGAACTGCTGCCAAAAATATACACATAGCCGCTTGCCTGCGGAGATTCTATATCCAAGAAGTAGGTTCCCGTATCCTTAGGAGTCCATTTCAACGCCACTTCATACTTACTGCGGTAAACAGAATCGGAATAGTAGTCTGTGCTATAAACAAAAGACTTTACCGTTTCGTCAATTTTATGGACATCACCTTTTCTAAAGCGAGCTTGAACGGTAGCGTCGTTGGTTGTGCTTACAAATGTATAGCTAGTATCTTTATTCGCAATGGTCGCATTACCGGACTTCACACTCCATTGATCAAATCGGTAACCAAAGCGAGTCGCCGCAGCGTTAATACTATAGTCCATACCAGAAATCACATCTGTATAGCCCGCGCTGGGAGAAACAGTTCCCAGGGAATCAGCCATGAGTTTTATGGCAAGGCGTTTTTTATTCAAATCTACATAATGAACCGAAATGACATCCTCATTGGCGTAAGCGGAACTGTAGGGCAACACTTTGAAGTTTACCACGTCGCCCTTTGAAACTGTTACAGAGTCAATATAGGGGGAAGCGACACTTTTGTAAGTAGAGTAACTTGTGCAACCATCATTAGCACATTTGTAATATGTAACATAGCTAACTCGATTTTTAAGTTTCACCACAATGCCGTACTTACCGTCGGCCGGCGCAACGAAAGTGAAACGAACGCCATTAGTTGCAGAGCCACTGTAATAATTGTCTTTGAAGGTGTATTCCTTGGGTGTATCGGTAACGCTATAGATTTCACCTGCAGTAAAGTTGGCTTTAAGGTTGCAGTTTCCCTTGACCGTGACTGTTGTCGTAGCCGACGCCTTATCGGACAAGGTGCAAGAACCCGAAACAACGTCCCACTTTTTGAACTTATAACCAGTGTTTGGAGAGGCAACAAGCCGAAGGGTATCCCCCGCAGCGGCCGTAGAATCGTCATAGCGGTAATAGCCATTGATTGTGACATCGCCTTTTCCCAGGGTATCTATATGAACCCGGTAAGTACGTTTCACCGAAATCAATATGGAATCGGCAGACGTGATCTGCGAGAGATTGCGATTATTACGGAACACATAATAATGCTTACCGGCCTCCGCAATGGCATCAACATTAGAAGACTTGTAGGTCCCCGTTTTAAAAGTTTCATCGGAATAAAGGTAACGATAATAATTGGTCGTGTTAGAATACGCAACAAACTTATAGGTTCCCGCAGTCGGAACATCGAAATAAGTCTGTATTCCCATATATCCGTTGCGCATGACACCGTCTTTAAGGAAATTGAACCATTTGGGAGTTTCGCTAATTTCAAAAACTTTGCCTTCTACAAAGAACGCCTTTACCTTGCAATCTCCGGCGAGCGCCACGAAGGTGCTAATCTTTGCGGTATCACGAATCGTACAGGAACCAGAAACTTTTTCCCAATGGTCAAAACGCGATCCATCATCTGCAATAGCCACAATCGAAATGGAATCACCGGCAAGTTTATCGTCACTAGAGCCCAATTTACTATTGACGTTAACGCTTCCCGCACCCGAAACTGCAGAAGTTACGTTCACGTTTTTGACAACCCATACCGAGAGAGTGTCATTCTTGTCCGGGGAATAGGAGGAATTGTTGCTTTGCAAGTAGAAATAATATTTTTCACCTTCAGTGGCACTAAACGCATTGGATGAGAGACTGCTCTTTGTGGTAAAGGTTTCGTCATAAGCCCAAACATTCGACAGGTTGCCTTTTGTGAAAATAGTGTATCGGCCGTCTTTAGGCGCCGTAAACACGGTCTTGATGCCAAAACTTGAGCCGATTTCAGAGCGGTGCATGCCATAGTTGAATTCCGAAGGCGTTGTAGAAATCGGATAAACGCCACCATCGTCTTCTGCGAATACGGTTATTTTACAATCTCCATTGACAGTCACTTTTGCATTCTGTGCAGCGGTGTCGTTCAAGGTGCATTTCCCCGAAGTCACCTTCATGTATGAAAATCTCTTTCCACTAGATGCATTGGCGGTAATTTGTATAGATTCACCATTAACATGCGAAGAGTCATGGGAAGAACCGTTTTCAAACTTGGCTGAAATATCTTCGTCACCTACGAGTTCTATATGGTAAGTACGGTCGACGTTGAACGTTAAGGATTGCGTGCCATAATTACTAAAAAGAAGATACCGGCCGTCTGTATTGACGCTTCCCAAGAAAATCTTTTTAGTATCAAGTCCGCTATAACTTTTACTGTTTGTAGAAGTGAATGTTGTGTCGGAGCCCTGATCATAAAAATAAACAGTTGTCGTGTTAGACGGTTTAATCGTGAGCCTGTAGGTACCGGAGTCCGTCGGGATAAATCCCGTATTCATGCTGTAGTTGGAACCGCGGACATAACCATCGACTTCAAAATTGTAGGTGACGGGTATTTCGGCAATGGGCAGAATGGGAGCATCTTTAAAATGTGCCTGGATGGTGCAATTCGCAGAAAGTTGAACCTTTGTAACCATAAGGTTCTCTTTGTCTATTTTGCAGGTACCCGACACCACTTCCCATTTGTCAAACATCTTTCCAAACACAGATCCCGCACCAATCGTGTAAGAAGAATCGGGGTCGCAATTCATCGAGCTATAGCTTCCTGAACCAGTATTGTCATAGCGTAAAACATATTTTCGCTTCACCACCAGTTCAATATCATCCGTGCCATAGTCTTCTAATTGGCGGAACAAGATGTAGTAGGACTTTCCCGCACTCATGCTCAAGGAAATTTGGCCATTACTTGCAAGCGTCTTTTCCGTGGTAGCGTTAAATGAGGAGTTTTGTCCATTGTCAATGTACTTGATACTTCTATTGGTCTTTACCTCAATCACATAGGTGCCGGTTGCCGGGGCGGTAAACTTGGTACGCAAGTCATAATTGCCGTCTACCAAGAAAGCATCTTTGGCCAAGTTGAAAGACTTCGGCGTCGAAGAAAGTTCATAGACTTCACCCGTATTGAACACCGCCGTGACAACGCAATCGTTTGCCCCCATGGTAACGGTAGCCGTAGGGGAATTTTCATCATCAACGGAGCATCCGCCGGTCGTTTTCCAGTGGCCAAAGCGGTAACCCTTATTCGGAGTGGCGGAAACAGTTTGCGTATCCCCTTCAATAAAGACTCTATCATAGGAACCCAGTTCAACTGAACCACTGCCCTCATATTTAGTTGTCAAATTATAGGCTAAAAACGCCTGAGCCGTAGCCTTTTTGTCATCGCTATCAATGTTTTCTTCGGGAATAGCGATATAGTAATCATAAGGAGTAGAGCCGTACCCGTCACTATAAAAATAGAGTCGACCATTTGAGAAAGATCCTGTCGATTCCATTCTGTTATCAAAACCTGTATGGCTTTTAGATGGGTAATTTCTTTGGGTATAGTTCGAAATGGCTAGAACGAACCTCTTGCCCCCCTGCCTGACTTTTATTCGGACCCCATAAGCGCTATACCCCGTCGTGGTCGAATATTTTTTGAAGTCCAGCACAATGGGACCTTCACCAGGAGTCAGTTCATAATAAAAGCTTTGTTCTTTTGCGAAAGGTCTAAAACGGCAAAGGCCGCCTTTATACGCCGTGGCAAAGGTCGACCTGGAATGAGCGTCGTCAATAACGCAATTACCACTCTCCAATTTCCATTCATCGAAGGCATAGCCATCTTGGGGAGTCGCGTCGAGCCGAATGGTATCGCCGACAGAGTAATCCCTAGTTCCTTTTGCAGAAAGAAGTCTAACATTACCATTATCTTCTATGGAAACTGGTACAGTCTGCTCTTGTGCAGTCTGCGCGTAACTAAAAGAACTAAAAACAAACAAAATGCACAATGCAATATATGCTCGAATCATCGATGTTCTCCCAACAAGACCTTTTTTACAGGGGTCTATCCCTACAAATAATTTAGAAAAATTTTTATCTTTTGTTACAAATTTCTTAATTTATGGGGTTTATGTTGAGGAAATTCATACTCGCTTGCATTTTTTGCCTAATCAGCAATGTTTTTGCCATGGAACTCAGGCCTTTTTTCAACGGCTATGCACCCAGCAACGCATCTATCGTCACCCACCAGAAAAGCGTAAAATCCGAAAGGGACTGGGACAGCGAAATGCAGTTCTCTGCCGGTCTCGAAATGAACTTCGCCGCCGAATTTAGTCCCATCCGCTACGGTTTCGGCGTAGGCTACAAGAGTCCACTGGAAGAGGACGACACCAAGATCGTCCCCGCCTCTATTCCCGTATGGGGAACCTTCGCTTTCGGCCGCATCAATACCGACGCCATCTTTTCACCTTATGCCGTAGGCCGCGTAGGTGTTCTCCCCCTCATCACCGGTAACGGAAACTGGTGGGAACGCCCCTTCGACTTCTTTGTCGCCGGAGGCCTCGGTGTCATACTCCCCTACCGAATCGGCGTCGAAGTCAACTACGAATATGCCTCCGTACTTAAGTCCTACGAAAGCAGTGACCTGAACCATCGCATTTCGACAGGCAAATTCGGCGCCCGCCTGTCCATCGGTTTCGAACTTTCTCGCGATAAAATCTACAACCCCCACGACCGAATCGAAAAGAGGGACGAATCCGCTGTACAAGAAGAACCTTTCGACGATGGCAGCGATGATAGCGAAAGCGCAGCCATCTCCGAACAGATAGCCGATTCTACTAAAGCCACAGAACCCGTACAGCCCGTAGAGGCGGAATCGCCAGCGGCAGCTTCTGCAGAAAACAAGCCTGCAGAAATTTCTTCTGAAGAAACGGCTGAACCCGAGCCAGCCGCCGTGCAGGCGACAGACGTCAAGGGAAAGAAAAAGGCTTCCAAAAAATCTACTACAAAGAAAAAAGCCTCCGCAAAAACGAAGGCTAAAAAGAGTAAAAAGAAGTAGTTTTTTTACCACATCTTGTCGAACTTTTTGCGGCTCTTTTCTTCGTCCTTCTTTTCCTGAACGATAGCGTCGATCACGGCGGCAACCGTCAGGTTGAAGATATCGTGTACAGAGGCGTCGGAGTCGGTAAAGTGAACCGGCTTGTTCAAGCCCATCTGCACAGGACCAATGGATTCGCCCACGCCCATTTCCAAGAGCATCTTGCAAGTGGTATTTGCAGAAGAGAGGCACGGGAAGATAAGCGTGTTGACCGTTTGGCCCTTGATTTTGTTGAAGGGGTACTTAGTGTCGCGCAGGTCCTTGTCAAGCGCCACGTTCACCTGCATTTCGCCATCGATCACGTAATCCGGATACTGTTCGTGAATCATGCGCACTGCTTCGCGGGCAGTGTTGGACGTTCCGCGCGGAGCTCCCTTGTCGCTACCAAAGTTCGCGTAGCTGAGCATGGCCATCACAGGTTCGTGAGCAAAGAAGCGCACGGCGTCGTGAGTGAGCTTGACGATATCCACGAGCGTTTCTGCATCGGGATCGCGGTTCACCAGCGTATCGGCCAGGAAGAAGGTTCCCTTGCGAGTGCTCAAAATGTGCATAGCGCCGAAGTGCTTGTATTCTTCGCGGATACCGATGATTTCCTTGGCGAGTTCAATCGTTTCGGAATACTTGGAGTAACCGCCAGAAATGAGGGCGTCAGCGTCGCCGACCTTCACCATCATCATACCGAAGTGGTTCGGTTCGAACATGTCATCGCGAGCTTCATCGAGCGTCACACCGTTACGACCGTTTTCTTCGGCGTAGATTTCAGCATACTTGCGACGGCGTTCGAATTCTTCCGGAGAACGCGGGTTCACAATCTTGATGCCCGTAAGGTCGAGCTGTTCGCGCTGGGCGATAATCTGAATGCGTTCGGGGTTGCCAAGCAGAATCGGGTGTGCAACGCCTTCGGTCTTGGCCTGCACCGCAGCCTTGAGCATGTTGAGGTTGCTTTCGGCAAACACCACGCGCTTCGGGTTGCTGCGAGCCGTATCGCTAAACTGACGGATAAGCTTGTTGTCGTAACCCATCATGTCACGCAGACGGTCGTAGTAAGCATCCCAATCGGTAATCGGCTTGCGAGCCACACCACTTTCGATAGCGGCCTTAGCCACAGCGATGGACACATCGGTCAACAGGCGCGGATCCAGCGGCTTCGGAATCAAGTATTCCTTACCGAAGGTAAAGCGCTGGGAGTTGTAGGCAATGTTCACCACATCCGGAACCGGCTTGTGGGCAAGAGCGGCAATAGCGCGCACGGCGGCGTGTTTCATGTGTTCGTTGATGCAGGTAGCGCGAACGTCGAGGGCTCCGCGGAAAATGTACGGGAAACCGATAACGTTGTTCACCTGGTTCGGATAGTCGCTGCGGCCCGTCGCAAAAATCAGGTCGCCACGACTTGCCATGGCTTCTTCGTAGCTGATTTCGGGGTTCGGGTTGGCGAGTGCAAAAACGATCGGCTGGTCGGCCATGCTGCGGACCATTTCGCGAGTCAGGACGTTAGCCTTGGAGAGGCCGACGAACACATCGGCGCCCTTCATGGCGTCTTCGAGCGTTTCGATATCGGTGCGGTCGGTCGCAAAGAAAGCCTTCGCTTCGGTAAGGCCCTTGCGGTCCTTGCGAATGACACCCTTACTGTCGCACATCACCAGGTTCTCTTTCTTGAGACCGAGCGACAAGTAGAGTCGCGTGCAGGCGCAAGCGGCTGCACCCGCACCGTTCACCACCATCTTCACGTTGCGAATGCTCTTGCCAGCCACTTCAATTGCGTTCAAGAGGCCTGCAGAAGAAATGATTGCGGTACCGTGCTGGTCATCATGCATCACGGGGATGTCGAGTTCAGCCTTCAGGGTATCTTCGATTTCGAAGCATTCCGGAGCCTTGATGTCTTCGAGGTTGATGCCGCCGAACGTCGGGGCGATACCCTTCACGATTTCGATAAACTTCTTCGGATCTTTTTCGTTGATTTCGATGTCGAACACATCGATACCGGCGTAAATCTTGAAGAGGAGAGCCTTACCTTCCATCACCGGCTTACCAGCGAGGGCGCCAATGTCTCCGAGGCCAAGCACTGCCGTACCGTTACTGATCACAGCAACGAGGTTTCCCTTACCGGTGTATTCATAAGCAAGGTTGTTGTCCTTTTCGATTTCCAAGCAAGGAGCAGCTACACCCGGAGTGTATGCAAGGCCCAAGTCGGTCTGCGTGCTATGCGGCTTGGTCGGCACGATTTCGATTTTGCCGGGCTTGCCCATGGCGTGATATTCGAGAGCTTTTTCTTTTAAATCCTTGCTCATTCTTTTCTCCTTATTTTCGCCAGCATCCAAGCCGCGAAAGTTCAATTTTCGCGCCCCAAAATAGAAAAAAGAAAGGGTACTGTAAAGATTTCAATACCCTTATAAGAAAGATGTATTTTTCAGCCGTCTAAAAGGAGTCTAGACACCCCTTTTGGGCCATTGGTGCGAACGGTCTGTTATATTCTCATGGAAATGTCGAGAGCCTTTACACTATGTGTAAGAGCGCCGACCGAAATATAGTCGAGGCCGAGTGTCGCGATTTCCTTGGCGCGTTCGAGCGTCATGTTGCCGGAACCTTCGACCAACACCTTGTCGCCGCTTTCCTTGATAATCTTCAAGGCTTCGGCCATCATTTCGTTGCTCATGTTGTCGAGCATGATGACGTCAACACCCTTGTTCAAGAGTGCGCGCAGCTGGTCAAAATTTTCGACTTCCATTTCGACCATCAAGTTCTGCTTGTTGTTCTTCTTCACGACTTCGAGCGCCTGGAGAACGCCACCTGCTGCAGCAATGTGGTTGTCCTTCACCAGCACCATGTCAAAGAGACCCATGCGATGGTTTGAACCGCCACCCACGCGAACAGCGTACTTCTGCAAGGTGCGGAAACCGGGAACCGTCTTGCGGGTATCGAGAACTTTAGTTTTGCCAGCCTTCAAAGCTTCCTGGAACGTATGGGCAACCGTTGCCACACCGGAAAGCTGCTGGATAAAATTCAAAAGCGTGCGTTCGCCCGTCAAGAGTTCGTGCGTCGTGCCGTCCATTTCGGCAATCAGGTCACCCTTCTTCACGACATCGCCGTCTTTCTTGTGGAGCGTCACCTTCACGTTTGCCTTAAGTTCCTGGAACACGAGTTCAATCACCGGAAGGCCTGCGAGCACGCCATCTTCTTTTGCAATCAGGCGGGCATGCTGCTTTTGGTCGGCAGGAATCGTCCATTCACTGGTCACGTCACCCGTGCGCACGTCTTCAGCCAAAGCCAGACGGATCATAGTCAGAGCGTCTTCGGTAGGAAAAACTGGAGTAGAATTATCACCGTACATAACTTAGTACCTATTGTTAAAATGTGTAGTGTGTAGTGTGTAATGTGGAATTATTCTTTAGTCACTTCACATTTCACACTTCACACCCTACTGCGCTCCTTTTCCGGTCAGCACCACATACACTGTGCGCACCAAAATCTGGAAGTCAAGAAGCAGGCTCATGTTTTCGAAGTAATACATGTCGTACTGCAACTTGATTTTCACGTCTTCGGTGCTGGTATCGTAATGGTGACACACCTGAGCCCAACCGGTCAAGCCCGGTTTCATTTTCAGGCGGCTAATATAGAACGGAATTTCTTCACGAAGTTTGGCAATGAACACGGCACGTTCCGGGCGCGGGCCCACCATGCTCATGTCGCCTTTAAGCACACACAAAATCTGCGGAAGTTCATCGATACGGGTCTTGCGAAGGAACTTGCCCACCTTGGTAATACGGGGGTCGTCCTTGGTCGCCCACTGGGCACCGAACTTTTCGGCATCGGTACGCATCGTACGGAACTTGAACACCGTAAACGGCTTACCATACAGACCAATACGTTCCTGCGAGTAAAACACCGGGCCGTGGTCTTCCAGCTTAATCGCAATAGCGGCAAGCACACAAACCGGGAACGAAATAATTCCGAGGAAAGCTCCAAACAGAATATCGATGACGCGTTTGACGCGCACCTGCCACAAGGGCATGGTAAACGCAAACAGTTCCTGCAATTCAAAACCATAAACCAGGTTCGCCTTGAACTGTCCATGCACCACGCTGTAGAGTTCAGGCACCAAGTAAATATGAACCGGCTGGTCGCACACCCACACAAGCACGCGCATGATTTCTTGCGGCGAAGAACTGTCATGAGCGATGATGATGCCCGTCACCTTGTACTTCTTGATAAGCGTAGCCAGATCCGAATACTTGCCGAGCACCGGTACATTCGCAAATTCATGTTCCATGACCTGGAAACGTTCATCCACAAAGCCCACAACGCGTTGCCCCCGTTCGGGAGTCTTCGCCAATGCTTCAGCAATCTTCTTACCAGCCTCGGTCGCACCTAACACAAGAATGTTGTTTGCGCCAAAGCCGAGACTCAAGAGTCGTCGTAGGCAACGATAAATTACCATTCTGAAAAGCACCACCAAAAAAAGCGCAAAGCCTCCGTAAATAAAAATCCACGGAAAGCGCGATCCGTAAAGGTAACCGCTACTGAGAGGTTCGTTTGCTACAATCTTGCTAATAAATTCGACACCGAACAGTACCACTATAATTAGCACAATGCCTATCAGCACCGCACGCAACACGCGCAAAATCTGGTGCGTTCTCGACATGAGCAACCAGGAACGGTAAAGTCCAGCACAAATAAATAGGAAGATCCACCCCACATTCAACACAAGGCCCATGTGGGCGTAATCGACAAAAGCCTTGCTCGGGTCAAACTTGTCTACAATCCAACCACTGTGGAACTGCACCCAGAAAGCGAGAGCAAAACAAATCGACAACGCAACGAAGTCCGACAGGACAACAAGGATGCGTTCCAATGTAGCAGCGCGAATCATATCGACCTTAAACTACAAAATTCGAGCCCAAAAGGCGATCCATTACGCGAGGAAACGGATAACCTGGCTCTTTTCCACAATTTCGGGCAGTGCGTCGATGGCATCCACAGCCTTCGAAGCCTTGCAATCCTGGGTCTTTTCGGTGATGACCACCACAGAAACCTTACCCGGATCGTTCACGTTCTTCTGGATAATGGTCTCGATGGAAATCTTGTTTTCGGCCAAGATGCTGGTAATCTTGGCGAGCACACCGCAAGCGTCACGGGAAGTGAAGCGCAGATAGTAGCGGGCGGTGGTTTCGGAAATCGGCACCAGCGTAGCGGAGTTGTCCACGTTGAACCAACCCATGGGGAGAGCCTTGCGGCTACCCTGATCCACAGAGCGAGCCAAGGAAACAAGGTCAGCGACCACGGCAGAGGCGGTCGGGAGACGGCCGGCGCCGGCGCCAGTCTGAACGGTTTCGCCCAGGTTGTCGCACTTCAGGTACACGGCATTGATCACGCCGTTCACGTTAGAAAGCAGGTTTTCGTTAGAAACGAAGCACGGATGGACACGGGCGTCCACGCGGTCACCGTCGCGGTGATAGATGCCGAGGAGCTTCACGCAGCAGCCAAGTTCCTTGGCGAATGCGATATCCTGGGCGGTAATCTTGGAAATACCCGTCACGTGAATCTTTTCGAAGTCCACGCGCTTGCCGCTGCAGAGGCTAGCGAGCAAGGCAGTCTTGTGAGCGGAGTCGATACCTTCGATATCGAAGGTCGGGTCAGCTTCGGCAAAGCCGAGCTTCTGGGCATCCTTCAGAACCACGTCGAAGTCCAGGCCTTCATCGGCCATGCGGCTGAGGATGTAGTTACAAGTACCGTTAATGATGCAGCTCAGATGTTCCACAGTAGAACCGAGCAAGCCTTCCTGCAGGCTACGGATGATAGGAATGCCACCGCCCACGGCTGCTTCGAACAGCACATGCAGACCGTTCTTGGCTGCAAGCGGGAAAATTTCGTGGCCGTACTTGGCGAGGAGAGCCTTGTTTGCAGTCACCACGTGCTTGCCGCTTTCGAGAGCAGCGAGAATCCACTTGCGCGGCATGTTGTAGCCACCGGCAAGTTCCACCAGCACGTCGATATCGTTGCCGGCAATCATTTCGTCAGCGTTGGTCGAAACCTTGTAGCCCTTTGCCTTGTACGGGGCAACTTCTTCTTCAGACTTTGCGCAGATGCAAGCCAGTTCGAGTTCAACACCGAGCTTTTCCTTGTATTCAGCAATCTTCTGTTCAAGAATCTGAATAACACCGCCACCGACGGTTCCAGTACCAATAAGTCCAATACGCAGCATAGGGCGTCTCCATTTTAAATTTTTACGGCGTAAAGATAGAAAAAAGTTTTGCTATATTTCAAAGCATGGAACAGGAATCCGTCAATCCAGCTATTGGCTCCATTCTAGATGAGCAAAAATTGAAGAACATTGTCTATCCGGCAAAGCTCTTCAGAACGCGTTTGAACGAAGAATTTATGCGTGCAAACCGCACCCGTAAGCCATTCCTGTACATCAAGATGTATTCGCACCAGTACGACTTCTTCGGTTGGGGCAGCCCCAACAAGACCGTCGAGAACACCTGGCGAATTAGCATCTTGACCATGTTTTCGCACTTGCGCTTTATCGATGTGCTGGGCTACCTTTCCGACGGTAGCGGTCTTGGCATCATCTTGCTGAATTCCGACCTCTCGGTGCTAGAGTCTATCCGCAAAGAGATTTTGCACAAGCTGAACGACGCGGGCCTTATCCAGACGCTCCGCATCAACCCCAAAAAGCCCATCTTCGAAGCATACGTTTACTCAGGCCTCCAAGAAAAAGAGAACCTGGAACTCGAAGAAAAAATCAAGGATTTCAACAGCGCCAATGGCCGATTCTTCTCACTGACGCGACTGAACCTCGACCACATCTGGGAACACCCGCACACCATTCGTTACCGCCACATGGTCAAGCGTTTTGTGGACGTGACCTGTACCAGCATTGCAATCGTGCTCTGCTCTCCGCTGCTCCTGTTCTGCGCTGCAGCCGTCAAGCTCAGCGACCCCAAGGGTCCTGTCATCTTTAAACAGACCCGCGTAGGCAAGAACGGCAAGCTGTTCACCATGTACAAGTTCCGCAGCATGTACGTGGATGCCGAAGAACGCAAAAAGGAACTCATGGCCCAGAACGAAACGGGCGGCAAGACGTTCAAGATGAAGAACGACCCGCGTATCTACCCGTTCGGTCACGTGCTCCGCAAGTTCAGCCTCGACGAACTGCCGCAGTTCTTCAACATCATCAAGGGTGACATGTCTATCGTAGGTCCGCGCCCGCCGATTCCGTCCGAAGTGGCGGAATACGAGCCCTGGCACCGCATGCGTCTTTCCGTAACGCCAGGTCTCACCTGCATTTGGCAGGTCAGCGGCCGCAGCAACATCAGCTTCGAAGGCCAGATGCGCCTGGACAACGACTACATCAAGCGTAACGGAAAACTGGGCGACGACTTCTCCCTGATTCTGAAAACCTTCAAGGTCGTGTTCAAGGGCGAAGGCGCATATTAATCAGTGTGTAGTGTGTAGTGTAAAATTTAAAAAGAGCAATGAAAAAAATTTCATTGCTCTTTTTTGTTAATTAAATTGTCTTGGCTCGATTATCTGTTGTTCAGGTAATCCAGAACTTTCTGGGTCAGGTCGTTCTCTTTTTTCCAGAACACCACGGCGCCGGTTGCACGGTCGACCACCATGTCGTAGCCTTCTTGCAGGGCAATTTCGTTAATGGCCTTACGGATTAGCTGAATGATCGGGCCACTCACCTTTTCATTTTCAGAAATCAGTTCACCCTTACGGCCGTACACGCGGTCAATAAAGTTCTTGAGTTCCAAGTCCTTCTTGTTGTACTCGGCTTCAAGTTCACGCTTCTTTTCGTCGCTGAGCATAAGCACCTGCTTATCGAGCTTTTCTTTGATGGCGGCCAGTTCCTTCTGCAGCAAGTTGCCCTGCTGTTCCCACTTGGCCACCTGACGGTCATATTCTTCCTGGGCCTTCTTGGTGCCCTTGTAGCCGTCAAAGATCAGCTTGGAGTCCACATGCGCAATGCGCAGACCGTCTTCGGCAAACGACACGGTCGCAAACGCAAGCACTAAAACTATCAGCAGACGCTTAAGCATAAAGCCTCCTTAGAATCCCTGACCGATAACAAAGTTGAACTGCATGTCGCCCACTTCGGTGCGCTGAGTACCGCTATAGGTTTCGCCCACATCAAGCGGCCAGGCAAAGTCGAATCCGATAATACCGAGCATCGGCACAATCACGCGGAAACCGAAACCGATATCCTTCTTGAGGCTGGTGGGATCCCATTCGCTAAGCGGACTTCTGCTCGGCTTCGGGACCTTGGTACGCGGGTTGTAGCGTTCACCGAATACGTTACCTGCATCGAAGAAGAAGGGCAACAGGTAGAAGGTCTGGGGCACAAGGCCAAGCTGAAGTTCAGCACCCGTGTACTGGTAGCTGCGGCCCAAACGACGGTAGCCGATAGAGCCCGAGCTGTAACCACGCATCATACCTTCGTAACCCATGACACCGCCCATGGTGTAAAGAGTGCGGTACTGCAACTGGTCACCAATAATCACACCGTACTGGTTGGTAAGAGCAATCGCCAAGCGGTCGCGGAACAGGGGGAACCACCACTTGATGGTAAGTTCCGTCTTCACGAAGTTGAAGTCGCTGAACAAGGCGTCGTCAGCCCACTGGATATCCAGCACATAGCGGGAACCTTCGGTGGGGAACTGCGGCAGGTTCTTGTCATCACGCAACAGGCGGAAGTTCAAAGCAGATTCCACACCGGTGTAAACCACGTAGCTGTCGTCGATGTTGGGACCCTGCTTGTTCATGAGCCAGCTGTAACCGATCTGGCCATAGAAGTAGTCATCGGGCCACTTGAGGCGCTTACCCAAGTAAACAGAACCACCGTAACGGGTAATGTCGGGGTCATCGTACTTGGACATGTTCCACCAAGAATAGCTGAGGCTTGTACCCAAGGTAATGGGCTTGTCGAGGAACCAAGGTTCCTGGAAGCTAATAGAAGCACTCTTCTTGTCAGCACCGTATTCCACGCTAAAGGAAGCAGCCTGGCCATCACCCATACAGCAGTTCGGAATCGACACGCTTGCCGTACCCACGACGCCATCGCTTTCGCTATAAGAAACACCCAAGCTGAACTGACCAGTACCGGCTTCCTTTTCTTGCACGGTAAAGTCGAGGTCCACTTCTTGTTCACCCACCACCTTGATGTCGGGCACGACCATGTCGAAGTAGTTCAGCTGCATGATTTCGCGGAAGCTACGTTCCAAAGAGGACTGGCGATAGGTATCACCCGGATACAGGCGCACTTCGCGGCGAATCACCTTTTCGTTGGTCTTGGTGTTGCCGTGAATATGAACCTTGTGAATCTGAGCCGGCAGGCCTTCGGTCATCTTGTATGACAGGTTCACGACAGAATCATTTTCAAAGGTACGGGTTTCTTCGTACTGGGCAAACAGGTAACCGTCTTCGCGGTAGGAATCCAGAAGGGCCTTGCGAGAGGCGTCGTACTTGTATTGATCGAAGACTTCACCGCTATCAAGGCGGAATGCATACTTGAGCATCTTGTCGTTCAGCACCTCGTTACCCGAGAAATGCAACGAACCCATATAGTACCGGCGGCCTTCGTTCATGTGGATATGAACCAGAATGGCGCTAGAAGTCTTGATATTGTCGTACTTGTTGAGGGCCGGGAACATGTCTTCGATCATGTAACGGACCATGAGTTTTTCTTCGTAAGTAGAACGCTTCTTGATCTTGCGGAGCTCGTTAATCTTCGAGTTGTTCCACTTGCGACCGTCCACGATTTCCAGAAGTTCCTTGCGGGCACTTTCGTAACGGATAATGTCATTCAACATTTTCCAGGCATCTTCTTCAGTCTTGACCATGACCTTAGGTCTAGTCACCCAAGGCATCGCACCCACTTCGCGGTGCTGTCTAAAGACGTGGGTCACCTGCATGGTCGGCTTGCCTGCCATCTTGTAAAGCGGCGTGGCAGAATCGCCCAAAGCCAGGTTCATCTGCTTGTAAAGGACTTCCAAGTTTTCGCCCAGCGGCACCATACGGCCCATGTAGAACAGGCAGGAAGAGTCCGGCAGGTATTCGGCGCTATATTCAGTAAGTTCCGCATCCAGGTAACCGAAATGGCGGATAGCGTTCAACACCGTGTCGCGGTCCGCTTCAAAGATATTTTCCTTAAATTCACCGCCGCCCCACCACTGGTCCAACTTGGTCACCATATGTTCCATGATGTCTTCGGCAGGCACATGGTCGTTACCCTGGATATCGAACTGGCGGACCTTCACCTTTTCGCCTTCACGGACAATGAAAGTCACCATATTCTTGTTTTCGTCCACCGGAGTTTCGCGGTAGCCCACTTCGGCAAGCAGGTAGCCTTCGGCGCGGTAGTATTCCAAAATAGCCTGGCGATCACGTTCCAGCTGGCTCTTGCTGTAAACCTGGCCCGGAATCAGGCGGATTTTCAGCTTCAAATCTTCTTCGGACACTTCATCGGGGCCTTCGAACACCGTAGTATCCAATGCAGGGAGTTCCTTAATCTTAAAAATGAGGTCCACATCGGTGCCATCACCCACGTAGTCAATCCAAGCAGTCACGTCGTCAAAGAGACCGGACTTGTAAAGGGACGTCACCGAGGACTGAACCTTTTCGGTTAGAGCCGTCGGGGAATAGCTTTGACCATCACGAATACCGATACGGCTAAGGACAGCGCGATCATCCATATGGACGGTTCCTTCGACCTTGACCTTATGGATCTTATTTTCGACCATATAGCTCTCGGACATTTCGGACATGTCCAAAAGCTGGGCCTGAGCAAGCCCTACAAACACAGCAAATAAAAACAGCCAGCGGAAGCGCAGAATAAACCTACCTATAAACAAAATTCGGGACAAAAATACAAAAGTTACAAGCGGGAGACCCGCGCAAAACTTGCCAAAAAGTAAAAAAACGGCATTTTTAGTGTTCTCGCCCTAAAGTTTTTATATACATTCAGTGTATGACACCGCAAGCACTGAGATTATCTGAGATTACTATTTCGAATCTGCGTTCCATTCAGAGGCAGACGTTTCCGCTCAGTAGCTTTACCGCACTCATAGGCTATAATAATGCCGGCAAAACGAACATTTTGATGGGCATTCGCTGGCTTTTGTCCAAGTTTTCGCTGGATATTTCGTACTTTGACGACCCGAACCGCCCTGTCGAAGTCATCGGCGTCTTTGACGGCATTTCGGAACAGGTGCTCAACCGTTTAGGTGAAGAATACGCCGCCGAAGTGCGTCCGTTCTTGCAGAATACACCGCAAGGCCCTGGCCGCCTGCGCGTCAAAAAGGTGCAACGCATCCCCAACGAAAATCCGGAAAGCCTCGAACTTTTTGTATTTGTGCCGAGCAATCACCGCAAGGGAGACAAGCGCGAATGGGTCCGCCCCAATGACGCGTTCAAGTTCGCCTATCACCGCATGTTCCCCGAATCCATTGCCATTTGGGACTTTGAAGGGAACCAGGCGTTCACCAAGCTTCTTCACGAAATTTTCAAGCCGCTGGAACGCCGTTTCGGCAACGAAATCAACACACTTTTGAACAAATTCAGCGACCTGCTTTCGCCCGACAGCGAAAACCGTGCCGCAGAAATCAACACCTTCGACCGGGAAGTCAACGAGAAGCTTTCGCCGCTATTCCCCAGCGTTAAAGTCGAATTCGACATTCCTATGCCCACACTCGAGACATTCCTCAAGAGTGCAAGCCTCAAAGTCATCGACGAAGACGACGGCTTTGAACGCGACATTAGCCGCATGGGCGAAGGCAGCAAGCGCGCCATCCAGATGGCATTGGTGCGTTACCTGGCAGATGTCAAGAAGCATCACCACAACCATTACCTGAGCCGCACGCTGTTGCTCATTGATTCGCCGGAACTTTACTTGCACCCGCAAGCAGTAGAACTCGTACGTGTGGCACTCAAGAACCTTTCGAACGAAGGCTACCAGGTGGTATTCGCTACTCACAGCGCCCAGATGGTTACCAGCGAAGACGTAAGTACCTCGCTACTCATTCGCAAGAACAAGGAGCGCGGCACCTATATGCGCAAGCGAATGGAAGACGCCGTGCACCAAGTGGTGCAAGACGCTCCGAGCCAGCTACAGATGCTGTTCAGCCTCAGTAATAGCAACGAGCTCCTGTTTGCCGACTACGTACTTTTGACCGAAGGCAAGACCGAATGGCGCGTGCTTCCGGCGCTTTTCGAACGCATTACCGGACAATCCTTCGCCCTCATTAAATGTGCGCTGGTTCGCCAGGGCGGCGTGAGCAACACCCGCAAGAGCATGCAGGTGCTGGACGCCATGGACATGCCTGTACGCGCCATTGTGGACTTGGATTACGCCTTTACCACCGCCACCCGCGATGGATTTTTGGAAGCAAACGACCCTGACATCAGGTACTGCCGCGACCTGTTCCGCGAGCTTGCCTTCCACAACCACTTGCGCTTGGTAAATGGGCTCCCCGTCAACAAGCATAGTAACATCAGCGCCTCCACAGCCTACGCCATGATGGCCGAAATGGAAGAAGCGCAACAACCCATCCGCAGCATTCACGCGAAACTCCGCAACCAAGGCATTTGGGTGTGGACGCGAGGCGCCATCGAGGAACATTTAGGTCTCGAAGCCAAGAACGAACAGACCTGGAGCAAATTCATCGAGCGCAGCAAATCGCCGAACTTTATAAAAACGCTCCCCGACTACGCAAGTATCGAGGAGTTGTGCAATTGGATTATTGAAGGCAGCCGCGGGAATTAATTAGACAAAAGACCCTCGGACAACCGAGGGTCTTCTCATATACAATTCACATTTTATAATTCGTTTAGAAGCGAGCAAGACCAGGAACAAGAACCGAAGCTGTATAAATAATACAGCGAGAGTTCTTGTGACGCCGTATTGCGAAGCTTATAGACGAATTAGTACGTGCCTAACAAGGCACGGACTTTTTCCATCATTGCCTTAGATTTTACTCGAGCTTTTTCCTTACCGTAGGCAAGAATCTTGTCGATTTCTTCGGTATGGCTAAGCAAGTAGAAGTACTTTTCGCGAGCGGCACCGAGATGTTCTTCGAGCACATTCTGGAGCTCCTGCTTGGCATGTCCCCAACCCATGCCACCGGCGCGATAGCGGGCAGCGAGCGCTTCGGTCTGTTCCGGAGTCGCAAACAGCTTGTACAGTTTGAACACATTGCAAGTGTCCGGATCCTTGGGTTCTTCGATACCCTGGGAGTTCGTCACGATCTTGCCGATTTTCTTCTTCAAGGCCTTGCTTTCAAGGAAGATGTCAATGACGTTGTCGTAAGACTTGCTCATCTTGCGACCGTCGAGACCCGGGATAATACCGGTCGTTTCCTGGAACACCGGTTCCGGAATGGTGAACACGTCTTCGCCAAAATGTTTGTTGAACTTGATGGCGATATCGCGGGCAAATTCCACGTGCTGTTTCTGGTCCTTACCAACCGGCACGATGTCTGCGCTGAACATGAGGATGTCGGCATCCATGAGGCAGGGGTAGCAATAGAGACCCATGTTCACGTTTGCATCCGGATCTTCACCAGCAGCTTCGTTCTTTGCCACCTTGTCCTTGTAAGCGTGGGCGCGGTTCATGAAGCCCTTCGGCGTAAAGCAGCTGAGAGCCCAGCTGAGTTCGAAAATTTCAGGAATGTCGCTCTGCTTGTAGAACAGGCCCTCTTCGGGGTTCAGGCCAAGGGCAAGCCAGGTCGCCGCAATCTTGTAGATGTTCGCACGCATTTCGGCGCCGTTCTGCACGGTAGTGAGAGCGTGGTAGTCCGCAATGAAGTAGACCGTATCGTAGGTCTTCGAAAGTTCAAGAGCGGGGCGGATTGCACCGAGATAGTTACCCAGGTGAGGTGTGCCGGTGGGCTTGATGCCCGTAAGAGAAATTTTTTTCATGGCGCAAATATAGGTTTATTGTTTATTGTCTTTTAAAAGCTTGTCGAAATACACAATCGTCTTTTCGAGGCCCTGGCGCAAGGGAATCGTCGGTTCCCAACCGAGGGCGGACTTTGCAAGATCGATGTTCGGACGACGCATCTTCGGATCGTCACCGGGCAGCGGCTTGTACACAATCTTGCTCTTGGAACTCGTGAGTTCAAGAACTTCTTTAGCAAGTTCAAGCATCGTGAATTCGCCGGGGTTTCCGATATTCACCGGTCCAATAATCTTGTCCTGGTTCATCATGCGGACAAAACCTTCGATCAGGTCGTCCACGTAGCAGAAACTGCGCGTCTGGCTGCCGTCACCGTAAATGGTGATGTCTTCGCCCTTGAGCGCCTGCACAATGAAGTTGCTCACCACGCGACCATCGTTCATGAGCATACGCGGTCCGTAGGTGTTAAAAATTCGCACGATGCGGATATCCACATTGTTCTGGCGATGGTAATCCATGAACAAGGTCTCGGCGACACGCTTGCCTTCATCATAGCAGCTGCGAATGCCGATGGGGTTTACGTTTCCCCAATAATCTTCGGTCTGCGGGTGCACCGCCGGATCGCCATAGACTTCACTCGTAGAGGCCTGCAAGATGCGAGCCTTCACACGCTTTGCCATACCGAGCATATTGATGGCACCCATCACGCTCGTCTTGATGGTCTTTACCGGATTGAACTGGTAATGGATGGGGCTTGCGGGGCACGCCAAGTTAAAGATGCGGTCCACTTCCAAAAGAATCGGCTCCGTCACGTCATGGCGAATGAGCTCGAAATTCCGGTTATCGCGCAGGTGAGCAACATTCACCATACGGCCCGTAAAATAGTTGTCAAGACAAATCACTTCGTGACCGTCGTTCAACAGACGCTCGCACAAGTGACTTCCTAAAAAACCAGCCCCACCAGTAACTAAGCAACGCATATTAAGCTCCAATTATTCGAGCATAATATAGCTATTTAACAATCTGGTTCTTACCGTGTTTCTTGCCCCAATACAGTTTTTCGTCTGCCTGACGGAGGTATTCCTCGTAGTCAGCAATACTTTCGCCCGTGCAAAGGCCAATAGTCGCCGTAATGGCAACCCGAGTTCCCTTGTGATAAATTTCCTGTTCCGAAAGCTTCGTCCGGAACGTTTCCAAGACCACCAATGCGCGGGAATTTTCCACCTGCGGCAGATAAAGCACAAATTCTTCGCCACCCCAGCGAACCGCCACAGCATCCTGGGGAAGGCAAGACTCAATGCACTTGCTTACCGCCGCCAGGACTCTATCGCCGGTTTCGTGTCCATAAGTATCGTTTATTTTTTTGAAATCATCCACATCCAGCATCGCGACAGAGAAAGACGTTTCCTTTTCGTCCTTGCTACGCTTCATGATGCTTTCAAAGAACCGGCGGTTATAAAGGCCTGTCAGCATATCATGATTGCTGCTGTAATCCAGTTTTTCGCGAGTAGTTCTCAGTTCCACCAAATAAAGGTTAGTTAAATAGAACAGCGAGAACAGCGTAATGATTAAGTTCATGACTTTCACAAAAGAGCTGTGATGCAGAACCAAATCCATCAGTTCTGGATAAAGGGAATAATTAAAAACGGAAATCAAGCTAATTGCAACCGCAAGCGCAGCACCAATAAGCTGATATATGTGTTTTTTCCTGTTGGAATAAGGCAGCATAAAGAAAATCACCGCCACCATGCCAATAACAAAAGTCAAGGTACCAAAATGACCGCCCGAAATCAATTCCGTCATAGCGGAGAAAAAAATGATTTCGAAGTAGGCAAAGGAAATTCTGAGATTTTCGTTCTTAAAAAACGTCAAGAAAATAACGTATATCGCAGAACTGGCGGCATTCAGAACAACCAATGGATACAGTCCAAACTTCCAAAACAGGAACACGTTAAAAACATGAACGCACAGACACATAATTAAGAAAATTAAGGTCCTATGCTCCGAGAGCATTTTTAAAAGATTGTTCTGCATTTGTTTTCCCCTTCTTACTTGAGAAAATTTATTCTTCTTCGGTGTCCCGCGATTCGTCGCTGTAAGCAGAAGTTGCCGTCCCGTTCAACGCTACCAGACGAATCCCTCGCAACGTCAAGAACGGATCGTATTTATCAATCAAGGAAGTTCTGCGAGCGATGGTTTTCCCCCAACCACCTGTCGCATACACGGGCATGTCATCGCAGGCCATTTCCTTCTTGATTTTGCCAATCAGGAACTCCAACTGGGCAAGAAATCCGTACAGGAGACCCGCACGGATAGCGTCATCGGTATTGTCCGCCACCACGGCCTCTGGCCATTCAATCGTCACGGGCAAAAGGCGCGCGGCCTTTTCCGTCAAGGCATCCAGGCTTGCGTTAATGCCGGGAATAATCACGCCACCCGCAAAGGCGCCATCCTTCATGACGTCGAAAGTGGTAGCGGTCCCCATATCCACGACAATTGCATTCTTGAAGCCAGCCTCGCGCATGGCAACCACATTGCACAAACGGTCGGCACCGGCCATCGACGGGTTCTGGTAATTAATCTGCAAGCCCATGCAGTTCTTGGAATTCACCACCTGCACGCGTTTTTTCAGCAAGGAATCCAGGGCCTTGATCCAGGGGCGTTCCAGAGCGGGCACTACGGTAGAAAGTCCCACATGGGTAATCTCTTCGGACTGGATCTTGGAGAATCTCAAGAGACCGCCCACCTTGTTCATCACTTCGTCAGAGGTGGTTTCTTTGCGGGTGGTCAAGCGCCAATAATCAACAACCTTGGTGTCCTTAAAAATGCCAATTACCGTGTGGGAGTTGCCCACATCGACCACGAAAGAAATATTATTCGTCTTTTTCACTTCAAAAAAGATAGAAAAAAGTCCCTGGTTTTGAAAAACCAAGGACTTTCGTGGAGCCTCCGGGACTTGAACCCGGAACCCGCGGGTTATGAGTCCGCTGCTCTGCCCTGTCCCGCGTAGATACTGGGTTTTCGATTAACGTCTCACAAAAAGCTCACAATTTAAAACCCTGTTTTTGCCTTAAAAAGCCCACTTTT
>JAFXLS010000014.1 GCA_017530965.1 Fibrobacter sp. | reverse complement strand
TTATCTCGTTTACCCCCCGGATCCAGCAGGCGATCTCGTTTTCCACCACAAGGCGAAGGGGGCCGTCCCCGGGCGGGAGGCCAGACGCTCTGCCACCCGGCTGTCGCCGCTATCCTCATGGCCGCTATCCTTGCCGCCATCATGAGTACCGCCGACTCGCAGTTGCTGGTTTCGGCATCTGCCTTCAGTAACGACCTCTACAAGCACCTGTTCCGCAAGAATGCGAGCAACAAGGAAGTCATGTGGGTCAGCCGCGGCGTGGTCGTACTCATTACGGTTATCGCGGTCATCGTCGCTATGCAGGGGGCGCCCAGCGCCGACGGCGCTGCACAGGGCAAGAGCTTCCTCGACGTGGTGATGAGCCTTGTGAGCTTTGCGTGGGGCGGATTTGGCGCCACATTCGGCCCGATTATGCTCCTTGCCCTGTTCTGGAAGCGCACCACGCTTCCGGGCGCCATCGCGGGCATGCTCGTGGGTGGCATCACCACCTTCGTGTGGAAGTTCTACCTCTCCGGATTCTCCGCCGAAATCTTCCAGATTTACGAACTCGTGCCCGGCTTCGTGCTTAGCTTTGCGACCATCGTGATCGTAAGCCTCTGCACCAAGGCCCCGAGCAAGGAAATCATCGATGAATTTGAACAAGTCGATCACACGCGACTCTCCGACATGAAACTGTAATCAAGCATGTCCTCCTGGATTCTCCCCATTCGGGGACCATGCGCACTAAGGCAACAAAAGCATATAAGGCGAACGCCGCGACAGAATGTTTACATTCTGGCATGGTTGAGCCGAAATTGCGGACGCCAAAGGCGTCCACTTGCCAAGTGCTGTCCGCCCTCCCTTTGGTCGAGAATGACCTGGGAAACAAAAGACTAAAGACAATACGCCTGCTTTTTCAAGCAGGCTTTTTTAATATTCCTCCACTTCAAATTATATTTCGATAATTTTACATATTGACGATTGTATACTTTTTTCTTACATTTCGTCCCATGAAAGCGTTTATTATATCTCTTCTGTGTTGCATTTGCATAACACTGGCTGCCGAGACGCCCGACAACAACGAGAAAAAAGGTGGTCTCCTGGAATCCCTCTACCCCGTTCACCCGGACGAACCTATTGCAGAAGGTCGAATTCTAACGGGAGTAACCGTATCACT
This sequence comes from Fibrobacter sp., assembly GCA_017530965.1. GTDB lineage: Bacteria > Fibrobacterota > Fibrobacteria > Fibrobacterales > Fibrobacteraceae > Fibrobacter. The sequence goes on along the minus strand of JAFXLS010000014.1, from coordinate 3,762 downwards.
CCTCCAGGCTACCACGCAAGACGAAGCCTTGAATATTATCATCGGTGACATCTACGAAGCGGATGGCTACAAGTTTTCAGCCGAATTGACCGGAGGCTATTTCTATAAAGACGGCCGCGCCATCGGTATGCATCTAGGGTATACCCGCACGTGGGTGGATATCGATTTTGCGATATTGAAAGACATTGCCGACGTGGCCCAACACCGCAAATACATGAGCAACGGATTTTTCGTGCAGCCATTCATGAAACATTACCTGAAAATTCTGGATTCAAGGATTTTATACCTCTTTAACGAAACCTCGCTCAAGGTTGGATATTCTTACGGTATTTCGCAGAGCGATGACGGAAAGGACATGACCAAGACCCAAAGCCATACCTGGACATTCGCAGCAGGCCTCAATCCCGGTGTTTGCATTATGGTCATGAATCGATTCGCTTTTGAAGTTTCAGTAGGTCTGCTTGGTGTAAGCTCCAACATCATTGATATGGAAGAAAACGACGAGAAACACAGCAAACTTACTTACAACGTTATCGATTATTCCATCAATCTGTTAGCATTAGACTTGTCCCTGGTCTATTTCTTCTAATAAAGCACCTTGGAGAAGAATATGAATTTTATGAAGAAAAGATTCACTCCTTTCACCTCCACCTGGATGATAGTGTGGGCACTCCTCTTGACACTTATATTCGGCTGCACCGCCGATTTCGACGAATTCGGAACTTCGCCGTACAAGGAGCTCAAGCTTATTGCGTTTGAGGAGCAACAAGAAGACGCCGTCGTTTACAATAGCGAACACCGCATGGAAATAAAGCTACAGGCTCCCCCGAAGAATCAGGAAACTTGGGATTCCGTGACCGTGACAAGCTTCAGTCTGAGCAACATGGCCTCTATTCATGTGGTGAATAGCAAGATCAAGGAATTCTTTACTGATTCTCTCAAAGCGGACTCCTTGTCCCAAGCCGTTTCTTATGACAAGAATAAAGTAACGCAGGACTCCAAAATTGCACTTCCCAAAAACGGCATCGTCTATCTAGTCGCAGTTGCAGAAAACGGGGACCGTATCCTCTGGCAACTAAAGTTTACAACCCCACAAAAGAATTCCGATAAAAAAGAAGACGAACAGACTAAATCCTCCGACAACGGGCTCTCCTTGACATTTGACAAGGCCGTTGACAGTAAGATATCTGGAGATTCTCTGATTATCACGTTCCCGCAGGGATTCAATATCAAGAATGCCACCTTGAAGAGCGTCTCCACACATGAGAAAGCAATGATTTCTCCAGATCCAAAATCCATAAAGAGCTGGTCCAAGCCGCAAAAAATCAAGGTAACAGCGGAAGACGGCAGCGAAAAAGTCTGGACGGTCTACCTTACTACGATCAAGAACAACGCCACCGACTTACAGCTTAAGTTTGACAACCAGCTCAAGGTCCGGCGATCCCAGGACACCATCTACATCGATCTGAAAAACGGTTCTTCCCTGAAAAAGGCCGCACTGACTTCGTGGAGCATCTCCGAAGGAGCAACAGTTACCCCCAAGCCCGATGGAGTCAAATCCTGGAAGAATTTCCAGTCTTTCAAGGTGACCGCCGAAGACGGAACCACTAAAACATGGGTGCTCGCCCTATCTATCGCCGCGGCCGACGAAGTCGCTTCTAGCGAAAAGGAACTTCTGTCCATTTCTGCAACAGGCGAAGAATCCGCGGCATCCATCGACAAGTCCAAGAAAACCGTCGAATTGCACTTAACCGCAGGCTCCAATATCGAAGCGGTCGAAGTGACTCTGAAGGTTTCTGAAACGGCATCGCACAATTTGCCCGAGACAGTCGATTTGAGAACCCCTGTCACATTCACGATTACCGCCGAAGACGCAAGCACAGAAACATGGACTCTGACAGCCACTGTTCCCGAGGCAATTGAACCACCAAGTGTCCAGTCCTTGAAAATTGAAGGAATGGAAGCAATCATCGATAACGAGAACAAATCGATTCATCTCGATACGCTCCCCTTCCTTACCGACCTGAGCTCCCTGAAATTAACGGAATTGAAATTGTCCAAAAAAGCATCTGCAAGTGGACTTGAGGAAGGCAAGACCTACAATTTCGGAGCTGGACAAGAATTGACCGTCGAAAATCCCGCTGGAGAAACCATCACCTATAAAGTCAAGGCGGGTTATCAGTTGCCAGGAAGCGACTTCAACATTTGGGACGAAGACAATAATATAAAGCCTGATTCTATTTGGGGCAACGCCAATATGGCCAATATTGGCCTGTATATAACAACGAAAAAATCCGAAGGATCCATGATTGCCGCCGAAATAGAGACAAGAGATTTGTTTATTAAAAAGGCAAGCGGTAGCCTTTATACCGCCGTCTTTGACCCCAATGATGTCGGAATCATGGGAATGATGAAAACAGAAGACTGGCCCGATGGAAACGAACTTCTGGACTTCGGAAAGAAATTCAATGCAAGGCCAGAATACGTGGAATTCAAGTTCGCCTACTCAGGAAAGGGAGACAGCTGCGATCTCTATGTTTTACTCGAAAACAGAACCGGCGATAAGAACGCTAATCGCAAATCAGATGACGTGAACAAGCTCGTTGCCAGTGCCTGGTACCGTTCCACGACCGACGATAATGGAGGCAGACCAAATCCAGACCTGGTAAGCATCTCCGAAGAAAAGAACGAAGACGGGATGAGAACGGTTCGGCTGAAGTTTAAATACGGCGAGCCCCTTGAAGATTCCCCCATCTGGAACTCTTCAACCTTTGACACCACCGTAAAATCTGCAAACGAAAAGGCGATCAACAACGGACTGATTCAGGGCACTGGCGACGAACCCGTTACCCATATCCGAGTCGTATTCGCCTCCAGTGCCGACGGCAACCATTACCAGGGCACCAACGAAGCCACGCTGGTTATCGACGAGATGCGACTGATCTACTAAAGATCATCGTCATTTTCGGCGTCATCAACCGTGCAGTTCATGACCTCGCCATTGTCAGCCGTAATGGTATTGTCTTCGCCCACAGAATAAATGTACAATGAACGCGATGTTTCGGCGTCGCGTAACGGGCGCATCAATAGAGAGCTCCGCTGGATATCGTAGTGGCCCGCATGCCAGTCCACCACATTGTTGTCGACTGAAACTTCATAGGTATACGAGCTTTCGAGGAATTTGAAGGTTTTCGTAGAATCACCATCGGCACAAGCATAGATCTTATTCTGAATCACCTCAGCCTTGGAGACCTTGCCCTTCTGTACGGCGACACTCGCCTTTACAGCGTCGGTGTATCCATCCCAGTCATTCAGGGAGTACAGGATTTTTCCATCGAGTTCATCAAACGCGAACGAAATTTTGATGCCTTCGTTCATCATTTCAACAATCGTTTTGGCGGCATCAGTTTCGCTATACAGCAAGCCGACATCGTCCATTTTAAAGGTCACCGAACCATTTGCAAAATCCGTATAGGTCACCGCCCACAATTCATCCGGAATGCGGAGTGCCATTAGCCCCTTTTTGCTGCCCGTCGACAGATAGACCGTTATATCGAACAGCTTGAGTTCCATATTCTTCTCCAGATCCACCAATTCCGCGACACGGGTTCCTATCGGAGTTTCAACAGGAGCGGCTTCCTCGGATGAGGAAGATTCGGGAGCCTCGCTCGAAGAGGACGTGGAACCGTCCTTAGTAGAAGACGAGGAATTGTCAGACGCCTTTTCGCTAGACGAAGAAACCTTGTCGCCATCCTCGGACGA
>JAFXLS010000153.1 GCA_017530965.1 Fibrobacter sp. | reverse complement strand
CAGTGGACTTCGCGCTCCAGAGGCGCAGGTTGTTCACGGTGATGTTCTTGTAACCCGGAATCGGAGGGTCGTAGGGGAGAGCGAGCACGTAGTCCTTGGTTTCCCAACGGTTGCGGAGTCTGCCCTTTTCGTCCATCCAGCTTACCACGTAGCCGTACATCGGAACCTTGACTTCGTTCGACGGACGGGCGATTTCCCACGGGTTGGTGAGACGCAGCCAGTTATCCGGCTGTTCTTCCTGTTCGCCGTTCACGATTTTCTGGCTGAACATACCGTATTCGTAGCGGATGCCCATACCGGTGGCCGGAAGTTCAAGCGTGGCCATGGAGTCTAGGAAGCAGGCGGCCAAGCGGCCGAGACCACCGTTGCCGAGACCCGCGTCGACTTCCTGTTCGCGGAGTTCTTCGAGAGTCATGCCGAGTTCGTCAAGAGCTTCGGTCACGGCGCTTTCGACGTCGAGGTTCAGAACGGAGTTGCCGAGGGTACGGCCAATCAAAAATTCAAGGGACAGGTAGTAGACGCGCTTCACGTCCTTCTGGTAGTAAGTTTCCTGGGTCTTGATCCAGCGGTCTACCAGGCGGTCGCGCACGGCGTAAGCAACGGCCAGGAACTTTTCGTGGTCGGTCACGGTTGCGCTGTTACGGGCGAGGGTGTGGTGGATGTGGTCGGTAAATGCCTTGCGGAAAGATTCCGCATCGGTCCCGAGCACGGAGACTTCTTCAGCTTTCTTGAATGTTTTTGCCATAAGACAGTCCTATGGGTTAGGGTTTAAATTTTTACACCTACAAGTTTAGAAATTTTTACGGGAATCGGTGCCAGTGGGCGTGAATATTCGTTAAAATAGTTGTGTTTTTGCGATTGCTATATTAGCAGCATGAAAATTGCACTTTTGGGGTCGACAGGACTTGTCGGCAAGAATGTCTTGAAATTACTCGCTCGCCTTCCGCAGGTGGTGCGAGTTTTTTGTCCGGTTCGGAATATGCCGGACATGAATGAACTTGGAATTCTGGAAGGGGCTTCCAAGATTGACTTTAAGCAGGTGAATTTTGAACAAGATGACGAAGCCATGCGCCTGTTTTTCTATGCGGGTTTTGTAGGTTGCGATGCGGTGGTGTGTTGTCTTGGAACTACTCGCAAGCAGGCGGGAAGCAAGGCCGCCCAAGAAAAGGTTGACTTGAGGCTTCCGCTGAAACTCGCTGCCATTGCCAAGAAGGCTGGGGTGAAAAACTTCTTGTGCGTAAGTGCCATGGGCGCCGACAGTCATTCACCTTATTTTTATAATCGCCTTAAGGGACAATTGGAAGAAGGCCTAGACATGATGGGCTTTGAAACCTTGACATTGGTGCGCCCCTCGCTTTTGCTTGGCAAACATAAGGACAAGCGCTTTGTCGAAGACTTGTTGCAAAAGACTATCGGGAGACATCCTGAATGGATCCCGGCCTACGTGCGCCCGGTGCATGCCGAAACGGTGGCTGCCCATTTGGTGACATCTGTCTTGAAACCGCCTAAAGATCACGTGTGTGCGACAGATGGAAAAATGGGCAAGCGGATTATTTATAATCGTGTGCTTGCCCAGACGAAAGTCGACGATTTGTTCTAGGAACTATTTGAATTTCCAGAACTTGTACAGGTACTTCGCTGTCTGAATGGGCGTCTTCAAGAAGGCGCTCTTCTTGTATCCGCTGAGGGCAAAGCCTTGCAGGACCTTGTAAAGTCCGATTTGTTCTTCGCGGTTAATCGCCAGCAGGAACCTACGGAACTTGTATTCAAAGTCATGCATTTTGCCGAAGTAGTCGTAGCAGCGTTTTTCATACTGCTTTAGGAACGGCTTCGAAAGATTACTTGCCTTGAGGCCCTGGTCCACGTATTCGGCGCAGAATCTGCCGGCGCGCATCGCGGCAGCGATGCCACCACCCGTGAGCGGGTTGGTGTGGTGGGCGGCATCGCCCACCAGGGCGAAGTGGTCTAAAGTGTAATCTTTCAGAATGCTGGAAACAGGAACCATTCCACCGACGGTATGGTTGATTTTTGCGCCAGGGAAAAGCTTTTCCAGCCATTCCATAGTGACTTCGAGAATGTTTCCGCTGTGGTTGCCTGCGGCGAGGAATCCAGCGCCAAAGTTCGTCACGTTGGACTTCTGTTTCGGGAAGCTCCAGATGTAGCCGTCGTTAATAAAGTCATGTCCCTGCCAGAATGTCAGGTAGTCGGGCTTCGTCAAAAGTCCTTGGACCTGGATATCAACTCCCGTGCATGTTTCGCGGGGATTCTGTTCGGACTTGAGGCCCACCATGCGACCGATGCGGCTTTCTACGCCATCGGCGGCAATGACCATCTTGGCAAAAATTTCTTGGGTTGCGGTTTCGGTGACGGTTCCGCATCCGTCGCCTTTGCCCAGTACGACGCGGACCATGCGCTTGCCGCCTTCCACGTCGCCCACAAATTCGGCGCGGGCGCAGGTTTCTACCTGGGCGCCGTCGTCGGCCGCAAGCTTTGCAAGCCACGGGTCAAAGATTTCGCGGTTCAGCATGATGCCGGTGCCCGGCTTGGGAACTTCGATGTTCACGCCGTTGGGACCGTAAATATACAGCCCGTTGATAATGCTTTCGATGCAGCTTTCGTCAATGGGACCATAAGTCTGCAGGTCGGCGAGGGTCGTGCTGGCTTCGCCGCAACGCACCGGGAACCCGATGCGTTCCCGCTTTTCGAGAAGCAAGACCTTGTGACCAGCCCGGGCCAAGTTCCTTGCGGCCACAGAGCCTCCCGGCCCTGCGCCAATGACCACTACATCGTATTCGGAATTAAGCATTGTCCACCTCCACGAGTTTCAGGGCACCAACGGGGCATGCCTTGGCGCAAATACCGCACTTGATGCATTTTTCGTGGTCGATTTGCAGATCGAGCCCGTACATGTCAAGTGCCATCTTGGGGCAAATACCTACGCAACCAGCGCAGGCGAGACAAACCTTTCTGTCGTGAACAAGCTTCTTCATTAAAGAAGAATATAGAAATTAATACACCACTTCGCCAATCAGGCGCTTCTGGAAATCGTCGCGGACCAGGGGCTTGTCGAACAGGAATCCCTGGGCACTGCCGCAGTTGATTCCTTCCAGGTAATCGGCCTGTTCCTGGGTTTCCACACCTTCGGCAATTACGTCCTTGTCCAATTCGCGGGCCATTTTCACCACGTTACGGAGAATGATTTCGTCGTGGGAATTGGCCTTGCCGATGTTGTTCAGGAGGGACTTGTCGATCTTGACGACGCTGATGTTGTAGTCCTTGAGAACGTTCAAGGTGGAATAGCCCGTGCCGAAGTCATCGATGGCGACGCCGATATTGTTCTTGCGCATGATGTCAATGAACTTCTGCATGGCGATGGAATCGTCAAAATCCGACACTTCGGTCAGTTCCACTTCGATGTACTTGCCGTCAAGTTCATACTTTTTCAGGATTCCGAGAATGCGGTCGGCAAAATCTTGGTTGCGCAAATGCAACTTGGAGAAGTTTGAAGATATGCGTACGGGGTCGATTCCTGCTTTGATCCATTCATGAAGGTCGTTGCAGGCGGTTTCAAAAACGTAAAAGTCCAGTTCGCAAATGGACCCTTCCCTTTCCAAAATGGGAATAAAGTCCATGGGGGGCACGATGGTTTTGTGACGGACCCACCGCACCAGGGCCTCGGCACCATTCATGCGTTTGTCGGTCAGGGATACCTTGGGCTGGTAGAACACCACCAGTTCGCGGTTCCTGAGGGCGTTGTGGAACTCGCTGGAAATTTCCCTCTGGTGGATAGACTGAATCTGCATTTCCTTGGTGAAGAAAACAACATCTCGGTTCTTGATGGCTCTTGCGGCCATCATTGCCGTAGATGCGTTGTTCAGTGCATCGCCGACAATCACGTTTTCTTCGATAGGGTAGACGCCCATGCGGGCTTGAATGCGGATATCTACGGGTTTGGGACCCTGGCTCAAGCTCAGTTCGGTGACTTTGAACTTCTCGATAAATTCGTTTTGGCGTTCCTTCTTGGTGAGGATAAAGAAGTTGTCACCGCCCAGTCTTGCAACGAGTTCAGTTTTGTCCAGGAACAAGAGAATTTGCTTTACGAAAGTCCTGAGGGCGAGGTCGCCCATATTGTTGCCCAAGGACTTGTTGATATACTTGAAGTTCTTCAAGTTAATAAAGAAGGCGGTGTAGTCCTTGAGATTTTCCCTGATAAACTGCTGGGTGAAGGCAAAAATGCCTGCCTGGTTATAGGCGCCCGTCATACCGTCGGAAATGGCGACCTTGCGGGTATTACCCATAAGGCGTGCGCGGCCGGAGAGGATAAAGAAGTCCCAGCTCAGCAGTTGGACGAACTTTCTTTCAAAATCAGTAAAAGTGTGGCCTTCAATGGGATGGGCCTGGAATGTAAAGGACCCCTGCTCGCCGGTGGTCATAGTTTCGGAAAAATCCGGGGTGGCCGGGCGCGTAGGGAGCTTTTCCTTGTCATGGTAGGCTGTAAATTCCCCAGAAATGCCATTTGGTGCAAATTGGCTGACCGGTGCGTAAAAAATGCAGTGGATTAGGCCGATGTTTGCGTTTTTTGCGAGGGGAGGAAGGTTTCTGGCCATGATAGCGAATATTTCGTCTGTACTGAAGACAGGACCCAAGAGCTTGGACCTGAAATCAAGATAGATGTCGTTGTACAGCGGAATATCCATTACATCCTCAACATCAACATACCAAAACCGCGCCAAAACTATAAAAAAATTATATAGGTTGCAAGCTTATTTCTTTCCTATGTGGGCAAATTCACTCAGAACACCTTTAATATAAGCTTTTCCAAAAGAAAGTGTGCGACAAGTCACAAAAATGTAGGCAATCAAATTAGATTAATCTAACTTGGATTATATATTACATTCATCTTTTCTTTGCTCTTTAGCCTCTCTCCTTTACTCTAAAAAGCTATCTTTACGCTCGCATTTAAAGAGGTAACCTCCTATGAGTAATGAGGCAGAAAAGCCGAATTTCATTACGACTTCTCTTGACTTTTTGGTCAATTGGGGCCGTACGAACTCCCTATGGCCGTTTCCGTATGGTACGGCATGCTGTGCAATCGAATTCATGAGTACCGAAGTGGGCCGCTACGACTTGTCACGTATCGGGTCAGAATACGTCCGCTTTACGCCGCGCCAGTCCGATGTGCTGCTTGTGGCAGGTACGATTTCTTACAAGCAAGCTCCGATTCTCAAGCGCATGTACGAACAGATGGCCGAACCCCGCTGGGTGATTGCCATGGGCGCTTGCGCAAGCTCTGGCGGTTTCTATGACTGCTACTGCACGGTGCCGGGCATTGACCACATTATTCCGGTGGATGTCTATATCGGCGGTTGCCCCTCTCGTCCGGAAGCTTTCTTCGAAGCCATGTTTGACCTTCAGAAGAAGATCAAGGATGAATCTTATATGAAGCAGCGCGCCGAACGCGTGAAAGATCAGCTCGAAATGATCAAGGCGAAGACCGAACAGGCGAAGGCGGAAGCCCGTGAGTTCGCTCGCGAAAAGACTGCCGAACTCAAGGAATTCGTGGCTGAAAAAGAGCAGGAACTTGTCAAGAAAGCCCAGTTCTGGAAGGAGTAATGATGGAATCCGTGATTGACATTCTAGAATCCAAGTTTGGCGCTAAGCGTGATGAAAAGGCCAAGTGGGATGCCTGTGTGGTGGTTCCCAAGGAATACCTGCATAATGCGGTTGAATTCTTGAAGAACGACCCGTCGATGCAGTTTGATATGCTCCTGGACTTGGCTGGTATCGACTACCTGACTTACCCGAACCATGAAGGTCCCCGTTTTGCTGTGAGTTACGCCTTTAAGTGCGTTAAGAAGCCGGGCTCTCGCGTCCGTCTTAAGGTGCTGGTCAGCGAGGCTGACCTGAAGGTTCCGACCATTACTGATTTGTATGCAAGCGCCAATTGGCTCGAACGCGAAGTCTATGACCAGTACGGTATCGTGTTCGAAGGACACCCCGACCTGCGCCGCATTCTGAACCATGTTGAATTTGTGGGTCACCCGCTCCGCAAGGATTACCCTGCCCAGAAGCGTCAGTGGCTCTCGACGACTGATTTCCTGATTCCGGAACTGGAAAAGCGTCTGGAAGACAAGGGATACAGGATTATCCAGCGTTCCAAGGAAATCATGCCTGTCGAAGAAGAATACCTTGAAGGGAGTATCAGAGAATGATCGTACTTGACCCGAATGGCGAAAAAGTAAACCTGATGGCCCTGAACGTGGGCCCCACGCACCCGGCAACTCACCACTGCGTGCGCTTGCTGGCTGCCCTCGATGGTGAAACCATCGTGGCCGGTGTTCATGAAATCGGCTTTATGCACCGTGGCTTCGAAAAAATGGTCGAACGCGGCACCTGGCAGCAGGTGATCCCGTACACCGACCGCTTGAACTACTGCTCGGCCATGATGAACAACATCGCGTTCTGCCGCGCTGTCGAAAACATGTACGGTATTGAAATCCCGGAACGCACCAAGGTGCTCCGCGTGATTGTGAACGAACTCTCCCGTATCAACGACCACTTTATTTGCGTGGCTGCAGCATTCCAGGACCTGGGCGGTACCACTCCGTTCATGTACGCCTTTAACCCGCGTGAAGAAATCATGCTGATTTGGGAAAAGCTCACGGGCGCACGCCTCACGAACAGCTTTGCCCGTATCGGTGGCCTCTACCGCGACAGCTACAACGGCTTCGAAGAAGACGTGCTCGCTGCTTGCAAGTCGGTGGAAAAGGCCCTCAAGGACCTGCATGCTTGCTTGGACCGCAACCGTATCTTCCTCGACCGTACCGTGGGTGTCGGCAAGATTTCTGCCGAACGCGCTATCAGCTACGGCTGGACCGGTCCGTGTCTCCGTGCGACGGGTGTCGAAAGCGACCTCCGCAAGGACGAACCTTACTACGACTACGAAACCTACGACTGGGAAGTCGTGGTCGGCACGCAGGGCGATGCCAACGACCGTCTGCAGGTGCGCCTTGCTGAAATCGAAGAATCTGTGAAGATTGTGCGCCAGGCCCTGAAGCGCCTCGCTCCGGGCCCGGTCGACATCGTCGACCCACGCATCCGCGTGCCCGCACACAAGCTTGCCTACCAGGACATGGAAGCTCTTATCGGCCGCTTCAAGAGCGTGTACGAAGGCATCCGCGTGCCCGAAGGCGAATACTACTGCGCAAGCGAATGCGCTAACGGCGAACTTGGCTTTACCATCGTTTCTGATGGTTCTGGCCATCCGTACCGTATCAAGGTGCGTTCCCCGTCGTTTGCCCATGTGTCTGCATTTAACGAACTGGTCGAAGGCCTTACCCTTGCCGACTCTATGGCAACACTGCCTGGCCTCAACATGATTGCTGGAGAACTTGACCGATGACACAACATATTCAAGGTGCAGTTCAGTTTGTATCGAATAACCATTTGAAGTTCGACGGTCCGAGCGAAGCAATTCCCGCTCTCCCGGATCCGGGTCAGACTTTTGGCTACGTGAACAAGGCTGTTCCGCAGCCTGCTCCGAAGGAAGTGCTCGCAAAGCTTGACACGCCTGAAATCAAGGAACGTTGCGCCGACTTGCTCAGCCGTTATCCGGTGGGCCAGGGCGCTCTCCTGGAAGTCCTTTGGCTGGTGCAGGGCGTGTTCGGCTGGGTTCCCACCGAAGGTATCCGCTGGGCGGCTAACGTCTGCGGTTGCGCTCCTGCTCATGCTCTCGGCGTCGCTACTTTCTATACCATGTACAATCACGCTCCCAAGGGCAAGTTCCTGTTGCAGTTCTGCCGCAACATCAGCTGCGCCATCAAGGGGGCACAGCCGCTGATCAAGTATGTCGAAAACAAGCTTGGCGTTAAGAGCGGCGAAACCACTCCCGACGGCATGTTCACGGTTCTTCAGGTGGAATGCCTGGGTAGCTGCGGTAACGGCCCGATGATGCTCGTGAACGATGACTTTGCCACCGATGTGGTCGACGGTCAACTCAAGATGAAACGTGGTACGACTCTGACCGAAGCTAGCATCGATCGCATTATCGATTGGTGTAAGGCTCACGTGAATGACATGCCGAAACACGATGTTCTCGGCGGAATCGTGAAGGGCCACGGCGGTCACCCCGGTGCTCCGGGCGCTACGGCAAAGCCGCAGGTTGCTGACTATGCTCCGCCTTCTCCGGTGCTTAACGTGAAGGCCGAAGCCGACGAAAACGGCGCTACCCTCACTTGGAAGGGCGCTCCTGAATTCACGAAGATTGTCGTCGAAAAGAAGGACGGCAGCAACTGGGTCGCTGTCGGTGAACCCGGCGTGAAGGACAAGGCTTTTGTGGACGCAGCCGGTAAGGTCGGCGATGTGTACCGCATGATTGCCACTTCGGGCGAACGCACTGCAAAACCTTCCAAGGAAGCGGTTACCACTCAGAAGCCCGCTCCGGTAGAGGAGGCTAAGTAATTATGGCTGAAGTAGTAAAAGTTTGTACAGGAAATTTTGGCAAGGGCGCCCAGGACATTGAAGTCTACAAGAAGCTGGGCGGCTACGCAAACATTTCGGATCGCTTGTTCAACATGAGCCAGTTCGAAGTGATTGACTACGTGCAGCGTTCCGGTCTCCGTGGCCGTGGCGGTGCAGGCTTCCCGACCGGTATGAAGTG